>JBGPMV010000035.1:0-12098 GCA_041487155.1 Rhabdochlamydiaceae bacterium | reverse complement strand
GAACTCTCCCGGAAACTCCCACAGAACACCTGATCAGGAGACATGTTGTTTCTTCTTGTCTCTGTACACCCCGTTGCAGATATTTCATCTTGATCGGGCGTTATGTCGAAAACAAAAAGAGCTGTGAGGTGTGCTTTTTCCTCCAAATTTTGCTTAAAGATTGGATCTTTGCAGATAATATTTTTTAATGATGCGCATTCCTTTGATACAATGTTTCTTATGCCCATCATCTCTACTGATTTCTCATAAGTTTGAATGTCGGTGATACGGCGATCAATAACTTCATCAATAATTTCTCCTTTACCAACCTGTTCCTCCGTAGCTACGCTAAGGCCGCTATCAGCAGCTTTTTGGAATAATGCAGTTTTGATAGCCTCGATTCTTGAAATACAGTTTAAAGCTAAAAATTTGCCTGGTTGTAGATCGTAAGAGCGATCGATTTGAACTTCTTGTTCTTTTACTTTTTCTAATGCTTCTGCTGAAGCACCACCGTAAGTAAAAAAACTTGCTATTTTTGCACAAACAGGATTAGTCATAGGACCTTTTTGATTTTACCTGAATCCCATTAAACAAAAACGTGGATATAGGAGAAACTAGCAATGTAGCTCTTAGCTTCTTCGAAAAATAAAATAGATTACAAATACCGAAACCTCAAGGCAAAATTACCGGAGAACTTTGGGTTCTTCAAAAGGAGAAGCGATTTCCGGGTTCCCTTTGGACTTTGGAGTGGTTGTCGATAGGGCATCAAAAGATTCTGCATGAGGAGCATTGGCCTGAACCACTTCGATCTCAAATGTCAGAAGAGAGTTCGGAGGAAAATTGCCGCGTGTGCCGAATCCTAAATCAGGATGGATGAAGAGGGTCCGTTTTTCACCTTCTTTCATTCCGAGAAGCCCTTTTTTCAAACCTGGAAGGCTTTCGTCAAGGTGGAAGAGCTCATCTTCTGTGGAGGCTCCAAAGACAGATCCGTCGAGGAGTTTTGCTGTATAACGGATGAGGGGAGAAGAGTTTTCATCAATAGAAACACCTTTGCCTTCATGAGTCACTGTGTATTGCAGCTTGCCTTCTTCTAAAACCTGCATGCCGGAGGTTGTTTTATTGGTTGCGAGGAACGCTTCGGCTTCTTTTAAATTTTTAGCAGCAGCTTCCTTGTAAACAATCTCTTGGGATGTCGCCATAGCTTGGATGCACTCCATTTCAGTCATCGGAGCGGGTTTTCCTTCCGACGCATCTTGAAGGCCTTTGCTCACCTTGGCAATATCAAATTTCATGCCCATCGATTCGAGATTTTTTCCTAAGAGATGACCGAACGCTTCGGAGATTTTTTCAACATCAAGCTCAATAGACTGGATTTCTTGCGGCTCTATGATGGCTTCTTCTTTAGCCGATAGAAAACCGATGCAAAGCAGGAGTGATAAAAGTTTTTTCATAAATAACCTCGTTAGCTCCTAAATTACCTCTCGGGAGTGTTTAATTCCAAGTGATTTCCACGGGGGCGGCTCTGATTTCGAGCTCATCGAGCTGCTTTTTGGAGACTGTAGACGGCGCCTGCATCATTAAGTCGCTTGCCTTCTGTGTTTTAGGGAACGCAATGACGTCGCGGATGTTTTCGGTTTGACATAGCATCATTGTTAGCCTATCGAGCCCCAAGGCAAGCCCCAAGTGGGGCGGAGTGCCGTATTTGAGGGCTTCGACAAAGAACCCAAACTTTTCTTGAATTTCTTCGGGTTTCAGGTTCAAGATTTTGAAGATTTTCTCTTGTAAATCCCCTTGATGGATGCGCTGAGATCCTCCCCCGACTTCGTAGCCGTTGAGCACGAGGTCGTAGGCGAGCGCCCGGACCTTTAAGGGGTCTTGGTCGAGAAGCGCAAGGTCGTCAGGATGGGGGGCTGTAAAGGGGTGGTGCTCGCTTTCAACGCGCGACTCATCGGGATTCCATTTCATGAGGGGGAAGTCGACGATCCATAAAAATTTTAAGCTTCCTTCAGGAATTAAATTCCTCTCTTTAGCCAGCGTGCGGCGCAGGTGATCGAGCCCTTGATTGACCCGCTCATCCGGACCTGCGGCAATAAATAATAAATCGCCGAATTCAAGCTCTGTCCGAGAGAAAATCGCTTGCAGCGCCTCTTCTGAGAAGAATTTTGCAATGCTGGATGTCATCCCCTCTTGCGACCGTTTAATCCAAGCGAGGCCCTTGAGTCCGAATTGCGAGACAAATGCGGTATATTTATCGATTTCTTTGCGAGAAATCGTGCTGCCGCCTGCCACCTTAAGCGCTTTTACGCAGCCGCCGCTGGCAAGCTGGTCTAAAAAGACGGTAAATGTGGAGCTGCGTGCGATTTCATCGAGCCGAATGAGCGGCATCCCAAAGCGAAGGTCGGGGCGGTCTGTTCCATAAAATTCGACAGCTTCTTTATACGACATGCGAGGAAAGGGAGTCGGGATGTTTTTAAAAAGACGGCTCATTAACTCCTCTAGCAGCGTCATGAGATCGTCCGGTATTCCAAAGCTCATCTCGATATCGACTTGGGTAAACTCAGGCTGACGGTCCGATCGAAGATCTTCATCTCTAAAACAGGTTGCGATTTGATAGTACCTGTCCATGCCTGCAACCATCAGAAGCTGTTTAAATATCTGCGGCGACTGGGGAAGGGCATAGAAGTTGCCGGGGTAAATCCTTGAAGGTACAAGATAGTCGCGCGCGCCTTCAGGAGTTGACTTGGCAAGAATCGGCGTTGAGATTTCCACAAATCGGTGCTCATGCATAAAATTGCGGATCGTGTGCATCGCATCATTACGCACGAGAAGATTTTTTGCGATGCCGCCGCGTCTGATATCCAAGTAGCGGAACTTCAGCCGCAGCTCGTCATTGACGTCGATCATCTCATCGGAAATAGAAAACGGAGGCGTTTTTGCAGGAGATAAAATTTCAAGCTCTTCAACGGTGATTTCAATTTCACCGGTTGCCATGCGGCTATTTGCCATTCCTTTTTCCCGCGGCTTGACAGTTCCCCGGATCGAGATTACCCACTCCGAGCGGAGCTTATACGCTTTATCGTGCAGTGTTTGGTTGATGTTCGGGTCAAAAACCAGCTGAGTGATCCCGAATCTATCGCGCAGGTCAATAAAAATAAGGCCGCCAAGATCCCGTCTTTTATGAACCCAGCCCGAGAGGGTGACACGGCTTCCGGAAGCTGCAAGGTTCAGCGCTCCACAGGTGTGCGTGCGGCGATAGTCGAATTTCATACGGATCTCTGGATGTGTTTATCTAAGAAAGCCTCAAGATCGCTCCATGCAATTTGATGCGATGAGCGTGTGAGCATCTCTTTCACATCAATTTGTTCTTTGGCCAGCTCCTCTTCTCCCAGAACCACAGAGTAAGTGGCATTCAGTGTGCTAGCCATCTGCAACCCATGCTGAATTTTTTTCCCTGAAAGATCGATTTCCACGTTCCATCCAAGGTGGCGGAGCGTGAGCGCTTTTTGGAAGCATACTTCCATTGCTTTCTCTCCGATGGGAACAAAAAACAGATCGGGATGGGAAGGCGCGGGGAACGTCGCTTTTTCATGATCCATTGTCTGCAAGATCCTCTCAATGCCTGTCGCAAAGCCGACAGAGGGAAGTGAAGGTCCTCCGAGCGTTGAAAGAAGTCCGTCATATCTTCCGCCAGCACCGATTGTATTATGCGCGCCGAGACTTTCGGACATTACCTCGAAGACGGTCTTGTTGTAATAATCGAGGCCTCTTACGAGTTTGGGATCTATGACGTAAGAAATCCCATTCATTTTGAGGAGTGCTTGCACCTCTAGAAAATGGCTTCTTGCTTCTTCACTGAGGTAATCCTTCAGGAGCGGCGCTCCTTCTAAAAGCTTTTTATCAGCCGGATCTTTTGAATCTAAAATTCTTAAAATGTTTTTTGAAAACCGGATCTTGCTATCTTCTGAGAGCGACTCAAAATGCGGTTTCAGAAAACCCATGAGCGCATCTTTATAGGCGGCTCTTGACGCTTCATCGCCCACCGAATTTAAATGCACGACTAAATTCTTAAGGCCCAGTCTTCGATAGAGCTCGCATAAAAGGTCGATCAGCTCGACATCCTGGGCGGGTTTTCCGATGCCGATGGCTTCTGCGCCGAACTGATGATGCTGGCGATATCTTCCTGCTTGCGGACGTTCATACCGGAACATCGGCCCGATGTAAAAAAATTTCGAGAGGCCCGGAGCATGGTTTAAATGTTTTTCAACGTACGCCCGCATCACGGAGGCTGTTCCCTCAGGCCGGAGCGTCATCGACCTTTCTGCCTTATCTAAAAAAGTGTACATCTCTTTGGAGACGATGTCGGAGGTTTCGCCCACGCCTCTCACAAAAAGTTCTGTCCGCTCAAATAAGGGCGTCCGTATCTCTTTAAATCCGTAATCGCTGGCGGTTCTTCTAATAATCTGCTCGACATACTGCCAACGATCGGACGTGCGCCATCTGTCTTCTTCTTTTTGCTCATAGGGCAAAATATCAAAGAGGCCTTTAGGGATTGTGTATTCCATAGGAAATGATTCTAAAGTCCTGCCTGAAACAGAGCAAGAAGTTTCCTGGGGCAGGCCTAAAAATTTGGTTTTACTATTCAAATTTGCGTGACTAGAATTGTGCGGCTGTTTAAAATTACTCCAATTTTTACAAATAAAAAGGAACAACGATGTCTATCAGACCTGTATCTCCGAATGTCACTTCAGAAACTACACCCCAAGATGATTTTGATCTCGATGCAATCTTAGAAGAAGTGCTGGATCAATTTGAAGAACAAGAAGAGTACAAGACGCCTTCTAATATGCCCATGCCTCTCTTGCCGGAAACAACAGCAAGTTTGGAGCAGATGGAAAAGGAGATACGGAAAGAGACTGAAGCAGCAAATGAAGCAATGAAATTTTATGAGGGGATATTAAAAGGAAAAAATCTAACTGATGACAGTCGAAAAAAACTGTTTGATTTTGCTTTAGCAGTAACTCGTCAGGACATGGCTGCCATCATGCAGGCTGCGGTTAATTTGCCATCAGAGTTGCAAGAGATATTTCTGGAAGTTGCTATGGAGGGCATGCAAGCTGGTTCAACCATGAAAGGCATGCCAGATGCTTCAATGATGAAAGAACAGGAGGCTAAACTAATAGAGATTGTTTGCAAGGAAGTGAACAGCTATTTAGAACAAAAACGTATCAGCCCCGAAGATCGGAAGACGTGTTTGGCTTATATGAAAGCTCTTAAAGATCGGGCTTCGGCACGCGCAGAAGAATTACAGCAAAAACTTCCAAAAGAATTGTTCCTCACAATTGCACAGAAAACGGTAGAGTTTTTTCAGTCTTTTGGCAGCTCACAGGAGACAGGATCTACAGAAGAAGCCGTGCAGCAAATCAAGGATTTTTTAAAGACAACAGATGTAAAACTCCCGAAGGAACAACAGCTAGAGCTGCTCAGCCAGAAAATCTCCCAGGCTACTATCTTGGAAGTAGAGAACTACTTAAACCAAGAAGGTATCAGCACAGCAGATCGCCGTGCATGTTTGGGTCACCTTCAATATTTAAAAGATCCGAATCATTTACTCACAGAGATCCCTCCTCAAGAAAAGTTACCAGAGGAATTGGAACGCAAGCTTACATCAAAATTGGGAGAATTGGCAACACTCCTTTCTCCGCTGGAACAGGAGCTTTTGGGGGAGATTGCGTTGAAAGAGCTGACGCCAGAGGTGAACTCGTGGAATACTGATTTTAGGTTAGCAAGTCAAAATTTGCAAATCACAAAAATGGCAACTTTGCTCAATGCAATTCCTCCTGCATTTAAAGAGGATCTGTTGAAAGACTTTGATAGAAATGCTGGAATTGGAAAAACACTTGCAATATTAGATTTATATAAAAAAGATAAGGCGGCTCTTAAAGCAGAGGTTGAGCAAATTCACCGTTCCGGTTTTTCCAGTCTATCACAAAGTGACAAACAGGAATTTCTTAAGAACGGTCTCTCACTTCTAGGTTTGACTAGAGAAAACGCATATACCTTTGAAGAATATATGATGGCAATGCAATTAGGATCGTGCGATCTACTAAGAGAAAATCAAAGGCTGATTGAGCCTTATGCTGAATTCGACGCGATATTCATGAAATTATGTCAATTTGTAGACCCCTTTACCATGTTTCTGAAGGCACGACCTGAAAAAGACCAGAATGAGTTGCTGCCCAGGTATCGCTCCTTCATATTACAAAACTTGAGGCCATCATGAGCGCTTTACCATCTGTTTCCTCTCACCAGCATTGGTTTTTTTATTTGGGCAATGAAGGTAAAAAAGCAGTTACAAGTACACTGATTGCAGAGAACAAAGAACAAAAAGAACTCTTACTCAAGCAAGTCAACGGCAAAACCTGCGTTGTTCGTGCTGGTGCTTGGTTGAACTGGAATGTCAAGCGCTCAGGTGCTGAACCCTATAGAGATGCTGATGTAGACCAAGTCATCAAATTACTGAATGATGCAGCATTGAATAAGGTTCCTCAGGATAACCCTGCTAAGGTGGTGTTTACATGGAAGAAACATGTAGATGATTTAACTGGTTTTGTATCGGGGGTTAAGACACTTTCTTATATGAGCATGGCTGGGGCTGTTGGTGCAGCAGGAATGGGAATCTTGTATCGCTCGCATAAGGTTTTACTAGTTGCAAATCTCTCTGTTATTTGCGCCTTGTGTTTATTTCGTTATATAGCACTCACACTTGCAACTGCTGGTGAAAGCCTAAAGGCTGTGGTTGAGAAACTGACAGTCGAAAGTTATAATGATTTTGATACCAACTTAAATGCTGCATATGAAGGCCTTGAGAAGACAAGCTATTTAATGAGGTTGTACCTTCCCCTACAGAGAAAAACAATTTCAGGCAAAAGTCCCTCACAGCAACTTTTTAAAAAGCAACTTTTGGCCTTGAGCCTGCTTCGCAGCACTATCCGAAGATGTAAAAAGGGAAGCGACCCGCTCCAACAGAAAGATGCTAATATAGGTAATATTAAAACGTTTTTTCAAAATTTTGAAAAAATATGCAGTAAGGGAACACTGATATCTGTGGGTTTTACGGTCCTAGGCGCGGCTTTGATCTATCAGGC
Organism: Rhabdochlamydiaceae bacterium; assembly: GCA_041487155.1. Classification (GTDB taxonomy): domain Bacteria; phylum Chlamydiota; class Chlamydiia; order Chlamydiales; family Rhabdochlamydiaceae; genus PALSA-1444. The sequence continues at coordinate 4,974 of JBGPMV010000035.1, read as the reverse complement.
TTATATGAGAAAAGCCTACCTGATGATTTTGGCAGGAACAGTTCATTGTGTGGTGTCGTTATTGATTACGAAGGAATTTTTCAGATTGCAAAGCGGGGCAAAAAAAGTTTATACGGCAGCAGATACTCAGATCGCTAAAACCTTTGCTGAGATGGTGCCTACATCTATGGTGCTTTCGGCGATGAGGATGCAAGACGCAACGGTTTACGACATTGAACAATTTGTTGTCATTCCGTTTAATAAGATCTTAGCGCTCGTGCCCGGTTGGGAAACCCCTATTAATTAAAATATTTACTATTATTTTTTGCCAAAATCGATTGACTTTTGGCGGTTCAGCAGGTACCCTTTCATCTTAAACGCAGGAACTTTCGAGTGGATTGGATTCAGAAATTAAGGCAGCCGGCATCTGTATCGGAAACATCTAAAGATGAGGATGTCCAGGCCTCCTATAGATATTGGCGCTGGCGTATTTTCATTGGGATGTACGTCGGGTATGTCTTTTACTATTTCTCTCGAAATAGCTTCGGAGCGATCAAGCCGCTTCTGATGAACGATTTAGGCTTTGTTAAAAGCGATCTGGGTATTTTAGCTAGCGTCTTTGCGATTTCTTACGGTCTTAGTAAATTTTTGAGCGGTATTCTGTCGGATCGGTCCAACCCTCGTATTTTCATGTCGGCAGGGCTTGTGGTCACCGGTATTCTTAACATTGTGTTTGGGTGTTCTTCATCACTCCCTATTATGGCGGTGATTTGGGGATTAAACGGCTGGTTTCAGGGGTGGGGATGGCCTCCGTGCGCTAAGCTTCTCACGCATTGGTATTCTCACAAAGAGCGGGGAACGTGGTGGGGGATGCAAAACTCATCTCACAACGTAGGCGCTGCGCTGATTCCTATTTTAGTAGGGGTGGTCGCTCACGTGTTTGGATGGCGTTACGGGATGTATGCCGCCGGCGCGCTCAGCATTGCAGTGGGTTTAGTCATCTTCTTTCTATTAAGAGATACGCCTTCAACGATGGGCCTTCCTTCGATTGAGCAATTTAAAAAAGATTCCGATCCAAGACAGCCGAATCAAGAAAAAGAGATTTCACTGAAAGAGCTCCTTTTCAAATATATTCTTAACAACGCCTATTTGTGGCTTCTGGGGGTTGCCTACTTCTTTGTCTATCTCATCCGAGGGGCGTTTAGTGAGTGGTCGCCTCTGTTTCTTATGGAAACCCGCGGCTATCATCTGGTGGCTGCCAATGCCTCGATCACCTGGTTTGAGGTGGGGGGATTGATCGGAAGCTTATTTGCCGGATGGGCGTCGGATAAAATTTTCCTCGGAAAAAGAGGCCCGATCAACGTTCTTTTCTCTCTATCGGTAGTTGGAGCGATCCTTGCGCTGTGGCTGCTTCCTCCGACAACGATTATTATCGACTATCTACTGGTGTTCATTATCGGCTTTTTAATTTTCGGCCCCCAAATGCTCATTGGCATGGTCGCCGTTGAGCTCTCTCATAAAAAAGCAGCCGGCGGAGCCACGGGCTTCATCGGGTTTATCGCTTATTTAGGGATGGCTAATGCCGGCTATCCTCTTACGAAGATCATGGAATGGATGGGATGGACCGGCTTTTTTGGAACGCTGGCGCTCTGCGGAGTGATCTGCGTGGTCTTGCTCCTGCCCTTCTGGGCGATCAAATCCAATCCCAAGTATGCGGTTGCGGAAGAAGAAGCTGTTAATTCATGATCTATAATTAAAAATTGCTTTAATTAATAATAATTAATTAAGTTTTATTTATAATTTATTTGTATTATAATAAAATCAATAATTAAAGCTTTTAAAAAGGATTTTAATGACTACTAGCGCGAAAATTTCTATACATCCGATCCAGGCTAATCCGTTAGAAGTGGTCTCGAACTATTTTTTTGGATTACCAAAAAAGAAATTTCCGTTTCAGAAATCAATCGCAGGTTCTACGGGTGTTACTTTTCTTCCATTAGGTTACAATTTTAAGTGGGTGGTTAAGTGGCAAAACCCTTCTCTGACTGAAGCCGAATATTTATGTACGGTGTTTTACAAAAGAGCCTTTGTTCATCTTTCTGTCCCGCAAGCGATCTGCGTCCTGTCAGATGAATTGATAAACAAGATTCGAGAGGTCTTCAAGGGACAAAATATCTCTGATACCTACATTCCAATGTTATTGGAATACAAAGATGGAAACACTTTAAACAAGCTTTTCGAATTTGAACATATTCTCAAGCTTTCTCCAGAAGAGAGAGAAAAGTTGTTTGTGCGTGTTGGCGAAATTGCAGGATATGATTTTCTAATTGCAAATTTTGATCGACTTGTGCCGGCGGGTTTTAAAGATACTGTCGATGAGAAGCACTCTGTGAATGGCGGCAATCTCATAGTCGAATTAAAGGTCCCCCCTACTTCCGAGGAGTGGGAAAGTGAAGGGTCGGTTAGTTCTATCCATGTGATCGATAATGCGCCTCATCCTATTTTGTTTTTTGCTCCGGACGAAAGAAGAATTAAAGAACTCTCAGATGATGACATGGATCTGGAAGGCGGTATGTTTTATTTGGAGGACGAGTTCGAAGTGCCTTCGGAGAAGATCGAGCCTCAAGAAGTAGCAGATTCTAATCTGGGAAGCCGATTAAGAGAGAAGAGACACCAAGATTTTCTGAACTTCATTCAAAGAGATTCAGAAGGAATCCGTGTTTTAGCGAAGCAAATTTGTATAGGCATAAAAAATGAGTGGAATAGAATCATAAAAGAGAAAAAACTCACTGTGCCCAATTTCATTGAAGATACGCAAGAAGCAATGGAAGAAAGCCTTGCGCAAGGATTGCTATTGGCACAAGTCAACCTGAAGGAGTTGCCGCTTCAACAAGTATTGGATGAACTAAGAGCTGAAAACAATACTGTTACAGAAGCAGCAAAGATTGTTTTTGATTTCATTCAAAAAAATTTGATATTTACACAAAATTAAAACTTAAAGTAAAAGTGAGGAGAAAAAAATGTCTTTGAGCACACAAAGTTATTTAACACAGATCCATAGTGCACTAGATCAGATCAATGCATATCGAGGAGCAGTAACGACTGTGACATCCAAATCTAATGTAACCAGCTGCAATAACCATCGACCTTTTCTAGAAAGCATTCGGAATGATCTGTATCACTATGATGAAGAAAAGAAGGCCAGAATTATTTATAACATTGAAGACTATCTTTCTTCGCAAACGACAGAAGATCCAGACTTGACAGCAGTTTTGGAAAGAGTTTTACAAATCATTCAACATTTTCAGCAGGCTAATGAAATTCTTGTTTCACCTACGAAAGTTCCACCTCTTTCTCAGGATAGAGTAAGTAGTGGAGATTTAGTGCCTAGTGTTCGTCGCAGACTCTTTGAAGAGCTGAGTTCTTTAGAAAATGTGTAATTGCATTTTTCGTTAAAAAACAGTATTATTTAATAACAAACAACACGTGGTTAAATAATTATGTCAATTAAAATTTATTGTACAAATAATTTTTCAATATTAGGTTTTAGAGACTCTCTTTTATCTGGAATGGAGTCTGCGATTCAGGAGCCTTTGAATAACTTACAGGCTTTAGATTGTAATTTGAAAAGCTATGTCGGTCAGAATGGTTTTAAGGTTTTTGAAGCGCAAGTAGAACGGCCCTATACAAAACAGCTGGGCCCCTGCATAGCAATTTTTGCAAAGGCCCAGGATCCTTTAACAAAAAACACTTATCTAGGCTTAACGCATCTTTATTATAAAAACGGCGTGGCATCTGTGCAAGGGATGTTAAAAGAAATTGCAGATAAAACTCAAAATGCTGCCATTGAAATATTCATTGCAGGCGGATGGGAAACCAGCGCTAAAAATTACGCGCTTCTCAAAGCGACAATCGGAAAAGAAAATGTTAGAGTTACCGCCGATTTATATGGCTTAGTCGATCATCCTTTCTGTGCAACAAAAGTAAATACTGAATTCTATAGCGGAGACGTAGGAGTTGAAGAAGCTGGCTTTGATGCAGATTTGAATCCTTATGTCATTTACGGCGCACGCATTGAAGGCTTCAATGGAGATTATAAGGCGCTGAAAGTGTACGAAGGAACAGACTCTTCTTGACCGTGTTTTGAAGAGTCGCTATTCTCAGGGGATATGAACCTATCCCTAAAAGATCAAATTTCGCTTTTTGCGTCTTTTTCCCCATATTTTAAAGCCGCTTCTTGGCCTAACTTTGCAAGTATGTCCTGCGAAGCGGCTTTAAAATCTGAGAAAAAATACATCAAAAATCATAAATTGATCATTTAGGGATAGGTTCATGGGCTTTATTCCTCTCCACACTCATTCACAATATTCGATTCTGAACTCAACAGCGTCGATTGAAGATCTGGTTGAAAAAGCACAAAGTTTAGGCTATCCGGCGCTTGCCCTTACGGATGAGGGGAACATGTATGGGGCTGTCGAGTTCTTTAAGGCGTGCAAAGAAGCAAAGATCAAGCCGCTTTTAGGCTGCGAGCTTCATTTGGCTCCGTACCATCGGACGGATAAGAAGAGAACGCCTGGGATTCCTGCGGGTTTCCCGCTGCTTCTGTATGCAAAAAATCAAGAGGGGTACCGAAATCTCTGCAAGCTGAGTTCTGCTGCGCACTTAGAGGGTTTTTATTACACGCCGCGGATTGATAAAGAGCTGCTCTCTAAACATCGAGAGGGGCTGATTTGCTTGTCGGGTCCTTTACAGGGGTTGATTCCGTTTTTGATTTTGCAAGGCAAAAACGAAGAGCTAAAGAGAGAAATCGAATGGTTTAAAAGTCAGTTCGGAGATGATTTTTATCTTCAGATCGAGCGGCACCCGATGTCAGAAGACGATATTAGGCGCGATGGGATGGACAAAGAAGGGTGGCTGCTTCAAAACTACCGCGACTTTGCAAGAAACCAAGAGGTTGTTCTTAAAAGACTCGTTGAGATCGGAAAAGAACATAAT
>JBGPMV010000034.1:0-12292 GCA_041487155.1 Rhabdochlamydiaceae bacterium | reverse complement strand
CTGCTCTCGGCTTCGGCAAGCGATGTCCAGATGGAATGGGCAGGATCCAGCTCTTTACCGACAATAGAATAAAGGAGGCTCATATCGTCTTGCCTTGTACCAATGCGCAAGAAAAGAGCATGGCTCATCCGGTGCATGAGCTTGAGCGCCACTTGATAAATTTCTACCAATTTTTTTTCATCGCGCCACTTTGAATAATGGTCCGTTTCAAGCCCCAGCCTGAGATATGTTTCAAAATCGTTCCAGTAATCGGCCGAACATTTACCCGGAGAGTTATGCTTTAAATTTTTGGGGTTGGCCGCCAGAAGAAGGGCCATGACCGCTTTAGAAAGATGCATGATCGCATCGTTCTCTTTATGATGCAGCGCTTCCTTGTAGAAAAGGTCGATCAGATCCGAACACTCCTGCAAAACCTTTTGCGCAGAAAGATGCAAGTCCCGATCAAGCGCTGCATCAAACTTGCTGAGCAAATCCTCCCGTTCTCCCGAGATGAACGTTTCATCAAAATTTCCCACCATGCGAAGGTGGCGCAAAAGATTGGACGAATAAAAAGGGGTCCCATCATCATGCGTTATATAGAACAGTTCATAGTTTTGATCGTGCCGAACCATGTCCAAATCTTTGAGAACTTGCCTTTCTTCATCACCCCCTTGCATTTCACTTTCAAGTTCCCAACTCTCTTTTTCGGCCTCTTTCTGAACCTTTTTAAACACTTTTGACAAATAAAACTGCTGAAGCTTCTTAAACTCCGTGATGGACTCATCCTTTGCATGCGCGCCTTGGAAAAGCTCCGTGTACTGACCTACTTTGTCGACCGCCTCTCCTGCCAGCTGCATCATGGAGCGGATCCCTTTCTGGGTCTCGGGCCGAGACAATTCTCCACGATCCTTTTGATACATATGATTCAGGTAAGAGTTGATCGTCCGGAACGTCTCTTGGATGGTTTCTTGGTTTTCCTCGACTTTAGCAGGATCAAGCCATTCGACCTTATCAGGTTTTTCGACATCCAGGTCGGCTAAATGGGATAAAGTATCGACTGCTTCTAAGACAGTGATTTGCCCCTTTTTCTTTTTAGCCACAACTAACCCTCTTTTTTATTATTATAGATTAATTTTTAATTAATTAATTACAATTATTTGTAATTACTTAGAATAAAATAGATAAAACCTGAAACTAAAGCTGCCCCGGGAAGAGTTAAAACCCATGCGATCATCAGCTTATGGGTCGTCGTCCAGCGCACTTGTTTAGCGCTTCTTGCCGTCCCCACCCCCGTGATGCTCCCCACAATGACATGGGTGGAGCTAAGCGGCATCCCTAAAAAGCTGGCAATTAGCATGATGACAGAAGAACTGAATTCCGCCGCAAAACCATCGATCGGCTTGAGCTTCGTGATCTCAAATCCCATGGTCCGGATAATCCTAAACCCTCCTGAAGCGGTCCCAAGCGCCATCACCAGCGCGCAAGAACCAATCACCCATAGAGGAATCTGCGGTATATGTATCATTCCCGCCGAGAATAGCCCCAGCGTGATAATCCCCATGCTTTTTTGAGCGTCGTTTAGCCCGTGGGAAAGGGCAACCGTTGCAGAAGAGCCCAGCTGAAGATGTTTATAGATCGGACGATCCCGATTAGGAATCTTCAAAAGAATCTTCATAAAAGCCCATGCGATGCCTCCCCCTAAAATCGGAGAAAGAATCATAGGGAGCAAAACCTTGTAAATCAAACCGCCCCAGATAACATTGTGCATCCCTCCGCTGACTAAAGCCGCCCCAATCAGCCCGCCAATGAGGGCATACGACGAGCTGCTTGGAATGCCAAAATACCACGTCGCAAAGTTCCATAAAATCGCTCCAATGAGAGCTGCAAGAACCATCCATTGTGTTGCTGACTGCGCTTCAACAAGACCCGTTGCAATCGTCTGGGCAACACCGCTGATCTGTGTCGCGCCAAGAAAGTTAAAAATCGATGCAATCGTGATCGCCGTCACAGGACGGATGATTTTTGTGGCAATCGGGGTTGCCACCACATTGGCCACATCGTGAAAGCCGTTTGTAAAATCAAAAAGGAGGCCGAAAATGACAATCAGGACAACCAGTTCCATCCCCTCACACATACAGAGTATAGACATTTAACAAAAGATCAGATAAATCGAAGTTAAAGAGGTAATGTTATGGCTCTATTGACAAAGGCATTTTGGATTTCTACAGCGCTTTTAGCCGCCGTGATCGAAGGCGAGCGAGGCGGCGAGGTACGCGTTGTCCCCGTGGAAAATACGCCTGAGCCCGACTCGGTGGAAATTCGGATTGCTTATCCTCGCGCAGGAGAAGTCGAAAACGACAATCCCATCAGAGTTCAGCTCCGCGTAGAGACCTACCCTCTAGGCATCTATAGCGATTTTCCCCGCGGAAGAGAAATCCAAGACACCAAGGAAGGGCAATCGGTCCATTTGATCATCGACGGCAAGTCGTATATTTCAGTGAATGAAGCCATTGACGAGATGTCTGAAACCGAAGAGATCGACTACGACCAAACCATCAACATGAAACTCCCCTACAAATTGCACCCGGGCGAGCATGTGTTGCGCACCTTCCCAGTCCGCTCCTTTGGCGAATGCCTCAAAGGCCCTGGCGTTTTCCAAGCAGCTTCGTTCTTTGTCGGCCAAACAACACCCGCACTTTCTGTCGACCTCTCAAAACCCTACCTCACCTATAACCAACCTCAAGGCGAATTCGACTCGAAAAAGCCGATTCTCCTCGACTTCTTCCTCTGCAACACACAGCTTTCAAAAGACGGCTACAAAGTCCGTGTGACCATTGACGGATCGGATAAAAGGATTGTCACGGAATGGAGCCCTCACTATATCTACGGCCTCCATAAAGGATCTCATACTTTCAAGCTCGAGCTCTTAGACCCCTCCGGCAAAGTGGTGCCTCCCCTCTTCGACGACCTCCAAAAAACCATCATTATGAAATGAATCGGGATTATAATCCTCAAGACAATCTCAGATTAAGTCCTAGTGAAATAATCAGAGAAACGAGGGTATGCCATTTAGGGTTTCCGGCTTCTGAAAGGGTTTTATAAAGACTTTCCCTGCCAACATGTGCTTTTTTCGCTAAGTTTCCAATTCCGCCCTGTGCTTCTGCTACATTTCGAAGAGCCATAAAAAAAAGATGTTGAGATTCTTCATCTCCTTTGAGACTTTCTTCGAGGGCAGCATTGAGATAGGCAACAGCCTCATCATGGTCTTTTAGCTTTTCAATAAGCCAATCTTGGTATTTTTTACTTTTTGCCATACTTTTTCTCCCTTGAGTAATAATCTCTTAAATACTCCTTTGCTCTATTGATGTCTTTCACTTGCGACCTTTTCTCGCCACCACATAGAAGTAAAACGACTTTATTCCCTATTTTTGAGTAGTAAATTCTAATTCCTGGTCCGTAATGTATTCTTAATTCCGAGACCCCATCTCCTACATTCTTGCAATCTCCAAAATTTCCCAGCTTAAGACGGTCCAACCGAGTTAAAACTTTGGCTCGAGTTAAAATTTCTCTAATATCTTCAAACCAAGCCTCAAAAGGTCGCTTACCAGAGGACATCTCGTAAATCTCGATCTCAATTTCCATACATTGTGTATTGTATCCCACAAGATACATATGTTCAATATAAATCATAGCTCACTGATTTACAATATGTTAATTTCTACGCGTTTGATGAACTCTTCCCCAAAGATGTGGAGTTGGGGCATTGCGCTCGTTCAAACAAGCTTATACTCAAATTGACACATGAAGCCTATTCCAGTATGCTTTTCTCCTCTATGCGCTGGATTATCAAGATCGTTATTTTCGTCCTTTGCTTTTTTAGCATGGCTAAGTTTTGTAAAAAACAAACCGGCAGCTTCACGGTTGCCCGGATCACCTCCGAGCTCCCCTTCCACCCCGAGTGGGTAGTTGAAAACACCTCTGAAGAACAGGCCCTAAAAGCCCTTTCCCAGCCGTACCGGTTTTTAGGCAAAGGAGCCCAGTCGTTCGTCTTTGCCTCAGAAGATGGAAAGTGGGTCATCAAATTCTTTAGACACCACCACCTCAAGAAAAACTCCAAGCTTGCCAAAGACTTTGGAAGCTATAAAATTGCCTTCGAGCGCCTCCGCACTGAAACCGGCCTTCTCTATCTCCATCTCAACAAAACAAACCACCTCCTTCAAACCCTCGACCTCATCGATAAACTAGGCATCCACCATCCCATCAACCTCGATCAGTATGAATTCTTAGTCCAAAAACGGGCGCAGCTAGCCTATCCGGCGCTGCAGGAGTGGATCCGAGAGGGGAAAATCGAAGAAGCAAAGCAGGCGCTGACCGCCCTTGTCGATCTGCTGAGAGCCCGGCAAGAAAAAGGCATCCACGACAAAGACCCCGACCTCAACACCAATTTCGGATTTATCGGAGTAACACCCATCCAGTTCGATATCGGCCGCTTTAAACTTCGAGAAGCACCGCCTGACAAAAATGAACTCATCCGGATTACAGATAATCTCCATCAGTGGCTGATGCAAAGAGAGCCCGTACTAGATGAACACTTAAAAAATGAGCTTGAGAGATGAAATACAAAATCGCCGCCCTGTTTTTTCTATCGGCTTGTGCCATCGCCTTTTATTTTTTTGAGAAGAACGACCGGTTCCTGCCGATTGAAATTCAATCAAACCACCCCTATGAACCTGCCTTTGAAACCCGGCCGCTCACTCAAGCTGAAGAGAGTGAAATCGATCAAGCCCTTTCCCAAAAATACACCTACTTAGGATGCGGCGGACAAGCGTTTGTCTTTTTTAGCGAAGATGGAAAATACGCCCTAAAATTCTTCAAACAGCGCCACTTTCGCGCGCCGACGTACCTCAACTACATCCCCTTCATCGACCGGTACCGCTCGGTTAAATTTGCCAAACGAAAACGAAGGCTCCATCTAGAATACAGCAGCTACAAACTCGGCTTTGACGAGCTCTACAAAGAGACAGCCCTCGTCTACCTCCATCTCAACAAAACCGATCAATTTAAAAGAGCTGTAACACTGATCGATAGACTCAGTATAGAGCACCACATCGATCTGGATACCACCAACTTCATTCTCCAAAAAAGGGCCCAGCTCGTGCCCGACACCATCAATTCCCAAATGAACCAAGGCGACCTGGAAGGGGCGCACAAAACGATCTCCGCCGTTGTCGACCTCATCGTCTACCGCTGTAAAGCAGGTTATGGCGATAAAGACCCTAACATCGCCACCAACTGCGGCATCTATGAAGGGCGCGCCATTAAAATCGACGTCGGCAGATTTTGTCATGACGAGCGCATGAAAAATCCCCTCTTCTACAAACCTGAGCTCTTCCACCTCACCCGTCCGTTTCGCAAATGGCTTGCACAGCATCATCCGGACCTAGTTCAACATCTGGATAACGAAGTGCAGAAAGTGATTTTCTATGATTAGAAGAGTTGGACTTTTCATCCTGTTCGTTGCCCTCTTCAACTTGATCGAGAGCTTCGCGCATAAGAAAACCGATGGGTTTTCTCCTCAACGGATCCAATTCGGGACCGAACTAACCCGAGGAGACGCCCTCTCCATCCCCCAGCTCCATCAACCGTTTCACTACCTCGATTGCGGCAACCAATGTTACGCGTTTGCGTCTGAAGACGGTAAATACGTCCTCAAATTCTTCAAATACGCAAGCTCCCCCATCCCCCGCTTTTTAACCCGCATACCCATTCTAAACCGCTTCAAGCCTTTTAGACCTCACCGCTTTGAAAAACAGCTCTGGAAAAGGCAGCGAGATTTTAATGGCTACAACCTCGCCTACAACTCCTTTCAAAAAGAGTCGGGCCTAATCGCCCTCCATCTTGACCCGGTTCATCATCAGTTTCCCACCATCACACTGACTGACAAACTAAACTGCGTCCACCATCTCGACCTCAACCAAACCCCTTTCATCCTCCAGCAAAAAGCAGTCCCGATCTATAAACAACTCCGCACCTGGATCCAAGCCGGCAAAATCCCTCTTGCAAAAGAGGGAATTGCAAACCTCATCCACCTCTTAAAAAAACGGATCGCCCTCAACCTTCAAGATGACGACGTCCACTTTTATTCCAACTTCGGCTTTTTGGGAACCGAGGCCATCCAACTCGACCCTGGACACTTTACTCAAGGACCCAACCCCGATCATGAACTCGACCACATCACCCAAGAACTCACCCGCTGGTGCAAAAAACATGCTCCGGAGCTCCTATGATACGATGGATCGGGCTTATCCTTTTTGTTCTCGCCGGATTTCTTTCGGAGACGATGACGTGGGGATTTTCACTTAATAGATATTATTTGAATCGTCTGCAGTTTCCGTCCCATGGAGTTTTCCCGGATGAACTGAAGGGACAAACCTGGAAGCTGGAGGCCCAAGGCGGACAGTCGTACGTTTTCATCTCGCAAGATGGCACCCACGTTCTAAAATTTTTCAAAGATCAACCCAGGCCTTACCTCAAGCTTCCCTCTTATCAAGCGGTGAAAAATAAAAAACTCCACCGTACGCTGACAGGCTACACGCTTATTCATGACAAATGCCCCGATCTCTCCGCCATCGTCTGCATCCACACCCAAAGCGCCGCGCCCATCCCCGCCACCCTCGTTGACCGACTCGGATCGCCCCATACCATCGATTTAAACTCGTACCTGTTCGTACTCCAGCAAAGAGCACAGCCGCTCTTGCCCCCGACAAATCTTGCAGAAAAAGAGATGCTAAAGCGCGATACCTCCGCTCTTGTCCAAACACTTGCCTCCCATCATCTGACAGATCTCGATCCCCGCCTGCATCTTAACCTGGGTAAAATTGGCTCCCGCCTCGTCCTCATCGACCCGGGCAAAATCGCTGAATGTGAAAAACCCTCCACCGAGCTTCCCAAAAAGTTCTTGGAGTTTGTACGCTGATGTGGAAAAAAATCCTCCTCGGATGCCTTCTCTTTATCGCCGTTGAGAGATTTTGTTATTATCAAACAGGCACTTTTGCCCTTCATAAAATGATCCACGAAGGCTCGCCGCTATCTCCCTCCACTATTTCTTCTACAGTCCGGCTTGAGCAGCCGCTCCGTTTTCTGGGCGCCGGCAAGCAGTTTTTCGCCTTTGAAACCGCAGACCAAAAATACGTCGTTAAGTTCATGAAGTGGAGCAGGCGCCGGCCGCTACCCTGGCTTGAAAAACTCCACCTCACAAGTTATATAGCAGAGCGGGCAAAACGGGCCGCAAGCCTCCAGAAAAGCAGCCTCTTAGCGCTGAGCGTTCTCCCCCAAGAAACAGAGCTCCTCATCCCCGCTCCCATTGAAACTTTTATCCTCATCGACAAACTCGGCATCTCCCACACCGTTGCCACTAGCTCTGTTCACTTCTACGTTCAGAAAAAAGCCGACTCATTTACCGACTATTTTGGCTGCCACCTGCAAAGTGCAGAGCCCCTTCTTCACTCCTTTATTGAAACCGTTGCGTCTCAATGCCGCAAAGGCATTGCCAATCTCGATCCCGTTACCCACCGCAACTACGGCGTCGTAGAAAACCGCGTTATTCTTCTAGACTTTGGCTCTCTTCTTGCTTCTCCTAAACTCCACCACACCGCCGCCATCCACCACGAGATCGTTCTCGAACTCCTCCCTTTGCGCGCCTGGCTCCAGCAGAACCACCCCGAGCACGTTTGCACGTTCGATACGCTTCTGGTACAAGAACTTGAATCTATTCACTAAATCCGTATAATCTCCTACCGGAGGCACTTATGTCACGCAAAGATCCTCAACGCTCATCTTGGTCATTCCCCATGTTACGATTCCCCAACTTCTTGGATGAAAGAGAAGAAGAAGGATGGCCAGAACATTTCAGCGAACCGTCCGGTCTTTCCGTATTTGAAGATGAAAAGCACGTCACCATCGAAGCTGCCGTCCCAGGCCTTGAGCCCAGCGACATCGACATGACATTTGAGAAAGGAATCCTCTGGATCAAGGGCGAGAAAAAAGAAACCATCCAAGACGAAAGCAAAAAATACTACCGCAAAGCCCTGGGTGTTTTTTCCTACCGCATCGCCGTCCCCGGCAATATCGATGAAGATCAAACGCCTGAAGCGACCTACAAGCTCGGTGTTCTCCGCGTCATCTTCACAAAGGCGCTTTCTTCCAAACCGAAGAAGATCACCATTAAAAGTGTTTCTCCCTCAGATGAGTAGGATCATTTAAAACTTTCTCTTGCACCAATTTAAAACGAGCCTTAAAATCGCTTCAGCTTTTGCAAAAGACTTAAACTAATCACACGAGCGAGGATACAATGGCAGCAGTAGTAACATTCATTAAAACAGTGCCCACCTACATTAAGCCGGACGACTGCGAAATACAGGCCAACAATGCATTCATTCACGCAGGTCTCAAGGTAAACCGCTTCTATGGATTAGCATTATCGATCAGTCCTATTACAGCTTCAGCCCTTATGGTTTTCAACCATTCAGTAGGAGGAGCGCTGAAAGGAGCTGCTTATTTCGTGCAGTTCGATTTTAAAAAGAGCGGTGCTGAAATCGGCATAGGAGCATTAAATTCTGTCCATTCGATCTATAACATCGTGCTAGTCTTTTCAACAGCCCTTCTCGGCCTTATTAAGCGCGACCTGATGTACAGCGCCATGAAGACTCAACCCACACAACGTGAACGGGACCAACAAGAAATTGACAGACTGCAACTATTACTACCACAACTACAAGAGACGCATCTCAGACTTACGCAAGAAAAAGCAAATTTGGAACGAACTATCCAAGAGACCGGCGGTCAAGTTGAAGCGGCGGTCAAGCAAGCTCTTACCAACTTAACTCCCCAACTGATAAGCACCAACACATCACTCCAGGCAATTTTAGCACAAGTCGACGAGATGAAGGCAGTTGTATCATCCGCCGCTTGTAAAGGCTTAGAAGCAAAGCTTCAAGAGCAAACCGACTCGCTCCAAAAAGCAGAGCAAACCATTCTTCAACTCAACTCCGAGCATCCACAAGCAATCGAACAAGCAAAACAAGAAGTAACTGAAGCTCTTAATGTCCAATATGGTCAAGAAATCAAAGGACTGCAAGTTGTGCGAGAGAAAGCTAAAGGCAAACTTTCCGAACTTAGCGCCGAAATTGAATTACTGAGAAAACAACTCAACGAGACCAAACGCACAAACGAGAGCGCCCGTGCCCTAATACAGAAAGGACTCGGCCAAGAACCTGGCACAGCCGAAGAAACAAAAAACTCTGAAACCGTACCCGTGCGTCCTCCAACACCAAGACCTCCTGCCAACCTGTTGGATATAAATTAAGACGACTCCGAATAAAAAACCTACACTGTGTGCAAAATAATGACACTGCACACGGTCACTTCATTCCCAAAATTGCATGTAGAACTTGCACAAAAAAACTTTCGGAACTAATTTTTTTTCTAATTTTACTTGCATTATTTTATTTAACACACTTAAAATCTGTGGGAAGAATTTGGAATCAATCCAAAAACTGGAAAATGGAAGCTAGGATAGAGTCAATGACCCCTTCCTAAAGGGAGAGGCTTGGAGTAAAATTCAAGTCTTGATTGACCAGACTAAGACTCTGAGCTTGATAGGCGCTGAAGAGTCTACGTTGTATAGAGGCTAAAGACTAACGGCAGAATGCTTCCTCAGTTCTGCCCGCTTAAAGGTCTTGTTGCAGACAAGCAAGAGGGTACGCACGAAACGGATCAGACCACGTGCCGCTATACAACATTGTCGAGGGGAGAGAATAGAGACCGTCAACTCTATTCCGTTACAAGCCCCTTACGGGGATTTTGGGAGCCGTAAGGTTCCCATTTTTAAATATTATTAAGGAGCTGCGCTTCCTCCCAGTCCTAAAGAACTGGGTTTCCGCGCAGAAAAATAGATGACTACACAACCCATCAGTAATAAGCTGCTTCAACACTTTAACTCTGACTTCGAAAGAAAAATCACTGTTAACTTTGTTAAGTGCGGACTTGAGACAAACCGAGTTGTAGCCTTATGCAAAGCCATCACCGTTATTGCAACATCGGGCATCTTAGTATTCACCCATACTGTGGGAGGTCTTCTTAAAGGTGTTGTGTTCTTAACCCAAGGCGATGTACAAAACGCCTTTTCTGAAGCCACCGGCGGCCTTTTTAATTCATCCAGTTCACTTTATAACATCCTACGTGTTACTTATATTGCTCTTCATGGCCTGGTTTTGGGATATACCGCTTTTAGTGAAATGGTGAATCAACCGGCAGCAGAGGCTCTGACCCCGCCAGCAATTGCAAAACCAAACGATCAGGCGGCTGCTCTAGAAAATCAAAATGACGATTTAAAGAAACTGATCGAGACTACCAGCGAAGCCATCAAGCAAGTTATGACCCCCGCCATGGAGCGGCTTACCCAAGAACTGGTTAGTGTCAAAGCTGAGATGGAACAACTTACAAAAACTTATGAGATTTCTCTTGAAAAAGCTCGAGCTAGAATTCAAGAGCTTCAAGCTTTACCAAAAAAATCAGATGAACTTAGCTCTAAAGAAGCTGAGACGGTTCGATCGACTCAACAGGTCTTAACTGAGATTAAATCATTAGCAAAAGAATACTTAGAAAACCAAGAGCTGCTCGATGACTATCAACAAGAACTCCAAACAGTACTTGAGCGAGAATCTAACCTCAAAGCCGAGTTAGATTTACTCAAACGGAGTTCAGAAATACGTAAAGAAAACATAAATCCAAGTCAGAAAACACAAACCGGAGGACACCATGTCAGTCAAACCAACCTCACCTAATACAGTGATAACCCGATTTGCAGAAAGGATAGCCTACTTTGAAACGCCGCCCTCTAAGCGTGAAATAAAAAGCACTAATGCCTTTATCGCAGCAGGTCTTAAGGAGAACCGTTTCATAGCTCTCTATAAATCAGGTAACGTAATAGCAACCGCTGCCCATATGATCATATGCACCCATATTCAACGCTCTCTGCAAGGAGCTGTTACTTTTTTCAAAGGTGATTATTCAAAGGGTTTCTCTGAGGGAACGAACGGGGTTTTCGATTCTATCCGTTCTATCTATAACGTCACGTTAGTCTTTTCAACAGCCATTCTCGGTCTTGCTCTCCGTGATACGATGTATAAAGCAATGTCTTATCATTCGAGCCCTGGTGACCTGGAAAAACAAGAACTTGAAGAAGTAAACCAAAAAGCTGAACAAAAGAGGGCCGAGGTTAATACTCTCGACCAAATAGTACAAACCTTGCGACAAACTAGAGCTGACCTCCTTGCTGGTACACAGGATGGTGTTAATGATCTTCCTCTTCTTAAAACCATGAAAGAGTTCTCGGCTCTGATCAGTTCTCTCAAACCCACTTTGGAAAGCAAAAACCAACAAGAGCTACTCGCTTTGTCTTCACTAGAACTAGACGAGACTACACGTGCACGCGATGAGCTAAATGAAAAGCTACAGGATGCCTCCACTCAAATTCTAATTCTCGAAACCCAAGGTTCTAAAACTTCCATACAACTTGAAGCGCTTAAAGGCGAAATCGAGAAACTCAAGCAAGCTCATTCTAAGGCTCTAGAAGCTACAGAAGCTGAACACTCTCAAGCCCTTGCTAGTCTCGAACAAAAAACCAGATCTGATCTTGAAGCTCAACATCAAAAAGCTATTGAAGAATTTAACATCTCTCATCAAAAAGATCTTACAGCTGCACAAGCTCAAGCTGAAAGTCTCACAACTCAAGGTTCTCAGGTCTCTGAGCATCTTCAAACTCTTAAACTGGAAATGACTGAACTTAAGCGCGCTCATTCGAATGCTCTAGAAGTTAAGGAGGCTGAACATTCCCAAGCCCTTGCTAGTCTCGAACAAAACACCAGATCCGAACTCGAAGCTCAACACAAACAAGCCCTTGAAAAACTTAACGCTTCCTACCAGAACACTCTTACAGATGCTCAAGCTCAAGCTGAAAGCCTCGCAACTCAAGGTTCTCAGGTTTCTGAGCATCTTCAAACTCTTAAACTGGAAATGACTGAACTTAAGCGTGCTCATTCGAGTGCTCTAGAAGTTAAGGAGGCTGAACATTCCCAAGCCCTTGCAAGACTCGAACAAAAAACCAGAGCTCACCTTGAAGCTCAAAATAGACAAGCCCTTGAAGAACTTAACTCTTCGCACCTAAAAGATCTCAAAGCCGCACAAGCTCAAGCTGAGGATCTTACAGCTAAAGGTTCTCAAACTGCTAAGCAACTTCAAGCTCTTAAGCTAG
>JBGPMV010000033.1:0-12373 GCA_041487155.1 Rhabdochlamydiaceae bacterium | reverse complement strand
ATGGGCTTCTTGCAAATAACTCTCTCTAAAAGGGCCTGTTGCTTGCGCAACACAGGACTCCTGTTGGCTGCTTTTAGAGAACTTTGCAAAACTACTTTGGCCTGTGTCCAGGCTACTACTACACCGGACAAGCCGAAGCTTTCCCGGACGTAGATACGTTATTTGATTCGGGATTTCTATTTTGAATCCAAAACCTAAAGGGAACATATTCACCGAGCCTACAACATCGCGGTGAAGCTTGAGGTCGCATTTGGGACAATGCCACATGCGTCCTTTGATTTTTTTTCTATGATCACATTGCGGACAATGGCTTGAGGTTCCCCTTTCTGATCCATTGGAGCACACAATGCCCATCTTTTTTGATTTATGTTCTAAATAAGATATATCCTTGCCAAACTCCCATTGACTCATTCTTTGATTATGAATTTTTCCTGAGTCCTTTCTTTGGACTCCATCGGGATTTCCGATATAGAGGTCTGTTACTTTTTCTTGCTTACAAAAGTTAATGACTTGAGTCGTAGCTTTATGCCTTAAGTCTCGGATTCTTCTTTTGGATCGGGCATAAAGCTTTCTCTTGGCTTTTTGTATTTTCTTCCAACGACGAGAGCCTTTTGCGCATCGGATTTGCTTTTTTGCAATCTTTCCCGCAGCTTTGCTGCGTCTTCTTTTTAGAGTGCGTATTCCTCTTCCTGAAATGACAAGGGATTTACCGGTTTCAGTTGTTACAGCTGCAAGGTGGATTTGTCCTAAGTCAACGGCTGCACGTAAGGGAGGAGAGGGCTCATGTTTGATGGAAGGAGTTTCCACTACAACATGGAGCTGATATCCATCATCCCAAATGATCTTACAAGCGCCAATATCGATACCTTCGAGATCAACCTTGAGTCGAAGAGATCCTCTTCCTCTACCCATTGGCAAGGTGAGAGATCCATGCTCCCATTTAACGGCCTGTTTGGGCCATAAGAGTGGATAAAATCGTTTTTCTTTATAGGGAAGGCGTATGCGCTTATTGATCTTTTTCATCTGGCAAGCGGTGTCAATATTAGCAAGGAAGGCATGACAGACCATTTGTACGGATTGGCTATGGAGAGAGAACTTGCCTCTGGTGAGCTTTTGTAGAGCATTTCGTTTGGGCCATTTTTCTTTTGATTCTCGTGCTTTTTTATGAACATCTATGCAAAACATCCAAACACGCGCAGATTCGACTTGGCCTTCATGCATGAGGCCGTACGTTTTTCGAGAGCAATTTTTAAGATGAAAGATCCGTACAGTTTGCATAAAATAAAATGATAATAAAATCTAGGATCACATGCAAGCTGGAAAAACACGTTGGACGCATTACCAGATCGCATATCACTTTGTCTGGATTCCAAAGTATCGAAGAAAGATCTTAGTGGGGAGTGTAGAGCAAGAAACTAAACGTCTTATTCATGAGTGTGCTAAGAGAAACAAACTGGAAATTTTGGCTTTAGAAACTGATCGTGATCATGTACATGTCTTCGTATCTGCACCTCCAAGATTTAGTCCTGCTCATATAGCAAACTTGCTCAAGGGTTATTCTTCCAGATATTTGAGGGAAAAATTTCCAAGCTTGAAAAACAAATGCGGCAGCGTCCAGTTATGGACACAAGCCTATTATGTAGGAACTGCAGGACAAGTGACAACCGAAGTGATTCGAAGATATATTATGAAATGTCAGGGAAAGTAAGGCGCGCTTTCATCGTCAACCCCCCGAAGGGGGTGGGAATTCCCGCGTGTGCTTTTAAGTGGATTGATCATTTTTGCTCCTGATATAGAATTTTTACGGCTTCTTCGAACGGTTCTTCGTAAATGCGCTTAAGAATAATAGGATCCGGTTCTCGGATTTTGTAGACGATTTTTCCATTCCTTTCTGACACGACGAATAAGGCGCCCAGAGGAACATCATTGTTATCAGATCCACGAATGTACAATGCAATTTCGACATCTTGAGGTGTAAATGGATAGTGCACCAGGTGGGGTCTGAGCGCTTCATTTGAATTAATGGCAGAGAGATATTCATTGACGCAATGAATAACGAGCTTGCGGCCCTCTTCCATATTGATGTTTTTGTAACAATCAAAGCTCATGCCCATCACTCGAATATGATCCATCATTCCGCCGTTGATTCCAATGAGGCGCAGGCCGGTTTCTTTTTCTATTTTGTCTGAGGTTATAAGGGTGATTCGATCGGCTAGTTTTTCATACTCAGGGGTCTCATAATCGGATGAAGGATTTTGGCAAGCGCTTAAAAACAGGATGAGAAAGCATAAGCGGATCATTCTCCATATTCCTGGGTATAATCTTCCATGATGTTAGAAATCACCGGCGTAAAGGTCGGACTGTCAAGGCTATGATCATTTAGCGAAGCATCAGGATGTGGATCGAGTAAAATGAGTTCGTTTAAAGCTTGCCGGCTGGGTTCTGCCATCCGCTCTTCATAGGAAGCATCTGCATCATATTTAAGAGCCGCTTCGACAAAAGGAATGAAATCTCTTTTGCTTGCATAGTTATAAGATTGATGGCACAGCGCTTTAGGAATAACGGATGCCGGAGCAATCGCTAGGACGATCAAGCGGTCTCGGATTTCGGGCGGGGTGTTCATGAGGGCGTTCTTCACGTGGGTCGCTCCTTGGCTATGGCAAGGCTGAAGAAACTTTGCGTGAGGATCATTCCGATGTTTTTCATGAAAGGCAGTCCATTCTTTAATTAAATCCTTGGCAGGTGCGGAAATACCATTAAAGTTTAATGCAACGGACTCAATAATGTCAATGGGGATAGAGTTTGTTTTATTATAAACCCAATCTACTTTATAGCCTCCGCTGAGCTTTGATAAATATGCGGCATTTGCCTTGGCCTGATCTGGACTATTGCCGATACCGTTGATTCCTCCGATGGCTCCTCGGGCGAGGGGTTTGCCGGGGATTCCAATTGTTTTTGGGGGGTTCCAAGAGGGAGGCTGAATGTTAATGGTGACAGAGGGTAGAAAGGGGATGGGGATGCCTTTAAAGGGAGGGGGTGAAGCGCCGGAGGGGGGAGTTTTTTTATCGGGTTCATCCTTGCGACGTTTACGTTCTGTAGTTCCCGGGACAGCTGCGCCGGCGCAGCTAAGTCCTGCTGCTGCTGCAGGAGCGCTAGAGCCGGCGGTCAGTGCAACTACGGTAACGACAGCTGCAACGGCAACGACTGCTGCTGCGATTTTAAACCATTTTTTCTTCCAAAATTTCTTTTCGGCAGCAATGACAACCTGTGTGGTCCCTGTGATGGAATCGAAGCGGTAGATTTGTGCGGTAGGCGATTCGGCCTCGTCCATGGGGGTGGAGAACTGCTGAAGGCAGTAATCTAAAAGAGATTTGATATTTTCGAGTTGGTCGGGGTTGTTCTGAACTGTTTGTTCGATAGCGAGATTTGCAAGCTCGGTGATTTTGGTATGAATATCAGCTTGGATTTTGTTCACATTTCTTCCGCGCCACTCGACGCCTATGAAGTCGAGGAGATGCAGTTGGTCTGGCGTCATGCTGTCTTGGTAAATCTCTTCATAGTCAATGGAGTCAATTGTCACGGCTGCCTCCTGCAAAGGATGTTTGGCTGGTTGCTAAAACGGCGCGTGGAAAAACAGACATGCCGCGTGTGATCTCATAAAATGTTTCTAAGGACAGGGCATCGATCGCATCGGGAGAAAAAAGCTCGCGGCTAGAATCATCTATGAAAAGATCTCGATAAAAGGAGCTTAAGTAGAGATCGTTTTGGAGCTCATGCTGCAGAGCCTCTTTGATGAGAGCTTTATAAAAATTAAACTCTTCTAAACCCATTTTCTTTTCTTCAAAAGAAGTGAGTGCGTTTGAAAAATCGTAGGCGCCTTGAGGCAAATCGTCTGGGTTAAAAATTATTTTAATTCTCAAGAGTTTGGGATGGGAAATCAGATCGAGCCGGGGGCTGAAGTTTGGAAGATGGGTTTGGAGATGATGGTTTAACGTTAGCGTCCACAAGGAAAAAGCCAAATTGTCTTGCGCGGGCTTAAGAAGGGTCATCTCTATTTGATCTAATTTATTATCAAAATAAATCTCAAAGCCTTCCGGAAGGTAGGTCGGAGGGGATTCAACATGGGCAAGGGTCTCTGTAATAGGGATAGATCCAAAAGAGTTCTCCAGGAGCTGTAGGGCGGTGCTGGGATCTACATTCCCGACAATGATGAGGGCGCAGTGGTGGGGCTGGTACCATTTTTTTAAGAAAGCATGGAGCGCTTCTTTCATGGCTGCTGAAATGCAGGAGGCGTCCCCTAAGGGGTGTTGGGTTTTATAGAGAGGGTATTCATGCCCTATCCTTTCTTTGTCCCATTTTTTTGAAGGGGTTGTTTCTATTTCTAAAATTTCTTTTAATATTTCTTCTTTTGAGGCAAGAAAGTTTGTGTCAGGGAATGGCAGGAGAATGGAAGAGATTGTTTTAAGCCCTTCTTGCAATCCATCGGGGATGGCAAGGGAGATCTCCAAATGGTACTGTGTAAATTGATAGGAGGTAAACGCATTAAATTCCGGTGCCGACAAATCCCAAAGGGGGCATAGGGGGTCTGTGATTTTGACTCCTTTGAACTCCAGCGCGTTCCCAACATAATGCTCTGCAAGATGAGAAAAGCCTCTTTCTTTCACATCTTCCGATAAAGAGCCTCCACGAACGATAAAATCGATCGAGATCTTTTTTTTGGAGGCGGGGTTTTGATGAATGAAGTAGGAAAGGCCATTCGGCAGTTTTCCGGAAAGCGGGAAGGCGTGGGAAGGGAGCAGGCAGCAGATGAGAATATGGAGAATGAAGAAGATCTTCACATAAACCTCCTAGGAATTATTTCAAGCAATTTTCAAGGAAGTTGTATTTAATGTAAAAGATAATCGGA
The DNA here is from genome assembly GCA_041487155.1 of Rhabdochlamydiaceae bacterium. GTDB lineage: Bacteria > Chlamydiota > Chlamydiia > Chlamydiales > Rhabdochlamydiaceae > PALSA-1444. Next base: position 7,467 of record JBGPMV010000033.1, on the reverse strand, counting down.
AAGAGTGGGATTTGAACCCACGGTACCCTTTGAGGGGTACGCGTCCTTAGCAGGGACGTGCCTTCGGCCACTCAGCCATCTTTCCAATAGAAACCGAAGGAGACATGTTTATACTACTCCCGCTCCGGTTATATAAATTTGGACTGGCTGCGACTTTACCAAATCGATCCTCCTCGTCAGCCTTCCCGTTCGGGAATGGTCTTCCTCGTTCGGCTGCTAACGCTTCGATTTGGCCTTGTCTCGCAGAGTCCAAATTCACACAACCTGAGTGGGAGCAGTATATCCTCTTGGGTGTCTATTCGTCAATCTATGAACTGAGATCTAGACATGCGCTGGCCGTTCAAGGCGTTCCAGTGGCTGGTATGGATCGAGCCGTCGGGGTTTTGAACGATGATGCTGTGGACGGGAAGGTAAATGTCTGTTACTTTTCGGATAGCAAAATCTTGACCGAAGGCGGCTTTTGCGATTTTCTCGATCTGAGAAATCGAGAAGCGGCGGTGCAGGCGGATGGCGTCTTTGTACGGTTTTGTGACAAGACGCTCGTCCACGATGGTTTCAGGAGTCGAGCGCAGGCGCGGGTTCTGAAAATGCAAACGGTATTGATTCCCTGCTTGAATGATGAGTTTTTTCTTGCGGCAGCTGTCAATCCAGCCGTCTAAAATTTCATGCTCGACATTGAGCGCTTTGGTGAGCCCTTCGCGGTCGAGCGCTCCGCCTTTGCGGGATAAAAGATTGAGTATTTTAAATTCATGCGCTGTTGCATCTGCATCGATGCAGTCGCCAAAGCCATGGCTTTTTTCCCAATTTTTTGTCTGGGTGACCATTTCACCATCTGTCATATCCCATAAGATCACGCTTTCATGGGTCTTATTATCGGAAGTTATATATTTGACTTCCATGAGCGTGTATGGATAAAACTCTAAGAGAGGTTCTAGAAAGCGGTGACGGTTATCTTTGAGAAGGATGCGTCGATGCGATTCCATGATTTGGCTGGCATTATAGCGGACTTCCAGCGTATGGAAATGACCCATATCGAGGATTTCTGCGACCTTGGTTTTCATCTGAGGATTGTTGTTTGTCACAATCCAGACTCCATAACCGCCGGCCAAAAGTGCAAATATGATTCCGAGCATTTTCATCTTTTTGTTTAATATATAGCATCATCGGTTGTTTTCAAAAACAGCAATTTCGCATTAAAGTAGTTATGCAGCTCGGGGGAGGCCTCTGAAAGATAACGGATCAGAGGATGCGCCACGCGTAAAATCTCTTCTTTTGCGTTGATCGATTCTTTTTCTTGAAACCTGCCGATATCGAGATGAATGGCTTTATTTTCAAGCCAGCCGTAATTGTCATTATCCATGTTATCAAGATCAGTGATGTGCAGCTTGCAGCGCCTATGAATCACCTGAATCAATGAGTCCAGCATTTGTTTACACATCTCTTGATGGCCCAGAGTGAGCTCTTCCTTGAACTTGGGAAGAAACGAAACACCTTTTTTCTGCACCACAAAGATAGTCGTATCAAGAGGGATTTCATAATGGTACCCTAGCTTGTCAACGAGATGAACTTTCTGCTCAAGAGTCGTTGTCGGTTGCAGATGCACATATAAAGCGCCCGTCTCATCCTTCAGTCGATCTGCTGCGAGAAAAAAACTATGGAATGAAAGCTCAAGCCGTCTTAAGTTGTGTTCTTTGATATTTTTTCTAGACGAAGAAAATAAATATCCCAGCGGATGGTGCGTCCAAGGGAATCGCCGAAGGTGGGATGGAAACCTGTAAAATTTTAAGACAGATTTTTTATCTTGGCTCTCAAATACAAATGACTGAGCTCCTTTACCTAGGTAACGAAACGGCTGTTTAAAGAGCTCTTTGGGAAAAGACAGCGATGGATTGGGGTCTAGAAGAGATGGAGCCTGCGCTTCAATCACATGGAGGCAAAACCCATGATTGGCTTTGAGCAGTTTTCGATCAAGAAGGGAGATAAAAAAAATGACTGCGAAGAGTGACGCAGCCAGCAAGATCTTAGGCCTCATCAATCTGCATCCTTTACAGATAGCCTTGTGTAATCAAAAGCGCCGCTCGGCTCAAGATCGTGGAGCGCTAAATGATCTTTCATCATGAACGAAGTTTGCCAGTGGTAAATGGGAGCAAGCGGCATCTCTTCGAGCAAAAGGGCTTCTGCGCGCGCAAACGTCTTAGCTCTTTTTTCAGGGGACGCGTCATAAGCCGATTGGTTCATGAGCTCTGTGTACTCGCCATTTTCCCAGTCGGGATAATTTTTCGCGTTATTCTTAAATTTGAATCTCTCAAAAATACTCATCGGATCTTTGTATTGAGCAAACCAAAAGCTGGTTGCGAGATCGTAGTTGCGGCTTGTTAATCGATCGAGCAGAATTTTGTGTTCTTGTTTTTCAATGTTCACTTCGATGCCGAGCGTTTTTTTCCATTGCTCTTGAAGCACTTGGGCCAGTTTATGGTTCACTTCACCTTGCGAATACTCTAGCGTAACTACAGGAAGCTGATGAATACCCAGCTCTTTGAGTCCGAGCATCAGTTCTTTGCGGGCGAGATCTACAGCGTGATCCTCAAAAAAAGAGTTGACATTCCCTGTCAAACAAGAAGGAATGATATTCGTAGCCACCTCTTCGCCCAGCTGCGTGATATGCTGCACGATCTCAGATCTGTCGATTGCATAAGCGAGCGCTTTGCGGATGTGTTTATTTGTGAAAGGAAACCGGCTTGTATTAAATGAAATGATCGTTGTAGCGGGGGCTGCTTGGTTTTTTAATACTCCTTCGTTGAAAAAATGGTGCAGCGCCTCGGTTGGAATGGGCGAGACGACCATGCCGATGATGTCGAGCTGTCCATTTTGGTACATGCTGAGCGCTGTATTTTCATCTGCAACCATGCTGACATGCACCTCATCTAAATCGATGAGCGGGGCTTCCCAGTACTCTTGATTTTTTTCAAAGACAATTTCTTGACGATGCTTCCATGTTTTAAGCTTAAAAGCGCCGTTTGACACAAACTGAGGAGAGGCTTCCATCATCCACTGAGGATTTTTTTCATCGATCAAGTGGTTTATCGGATAAAAGACACAAAATGAAATGAGATCTAAAAAGTAAGGCGTCGGTTTTTCAAGCTCTACAACAAAAGTCAGGTCATCTTTTGAATAGATGCCTGCTTGATCCACTGGCAGCACCCCTTTTTTGATGTGCTCGGCATTTTTAATGGGGTAGAAAAGGTGGGCATTTACGGCGCCGAACTCGGGGTCGATGATTTTTTTCCAGGCAAGCTCGAAATCTTGTGCAGTGACCAATGATCCATCCGACCAATGGGCTCCCCGTAAATGAAACGTGTAGGTGAGCCGGTCGTCGGAGATTTCAACAGAGCGGGCTTGCGCAGGGGTTAGAGTTCCATTGGGATTCAGGCGCATCAGCCCCTCAAACATCATGAAGTGCATCGCCGATCCAATCCAGTCGCTCCCCTTGCGCGGATCCATCGTCGGCGGCTCACGGCTGATGTTCATGCGCAGCGTATGAGGGGCTTTAGGCTTTGAGCCCATCGAATGGCATCCCATTAAGCAGACAAGCACAATGAACGTTATGAACTTATGCATAGGCTCCCATAATAAACCGGTTTTAATTAAATTAAAAGCGCATTATCTTTTTTAGAAAAAGGAGCTGGAATGCTACCGCCTTATTCGACAGAAGCCGCTGTTCTTAAACCGGGGATCTATCAGCATTATTCTGGGAAACAATATGAAGTGCTGGGTGTGGGCCGCTCTAGCGAATCGCTTGAAGAGCTCGTGATTTATCGGGCCCTCTACGCTCCCTATGACTTTTGGGTGCGTTCACTGACCATGTTCTTAGAATCCATCGAGATAGATGGCAAAATAATACCTCGGTTCCAGCTGGTTTAAACGCTGATAAAATTTATCCTTTGACGCGAGAAAACCCAGTGCTTTAGCACTGGGATGAATCGCGCTTGTATTTAATTTCTTCTTTTGCATATGCTCTCCCCTAAGGCTCGATAACCAAGAGCCGTGTAGGTTAAAATAGCCGCCGGTGCGTCGGTTAAAAGTCTGTGGAGCTGCCCTAACTTAAGGGAGCTATGAAGCAGGAATCTTTCCCGTTTACGGGAGAGAGGTTCAAGACAACGCAGTTGATCCAAATTAATAAGATGCAAGTCGAGTGCATTAGACAGACGAAATTGAATTTTAGGGGGGTGAAATGAAAATATAGAAGAGGCTGCTTGAGCAATATTTAGTGCAGCCTTGTTAATATCCGTTCCAACGCAGGCTCCAGGATGAACCCCCATTTCAAGAGCGAAAAAAAGCAACCCTAATAAATTGCCGCCATTCCAACATCCATACTCATAAACCAGAGTTTTTTCATCGATAAAAGGAGTTGCAAGCGTCCAAGCCATCATAGCATCTTCTTGTGTACACTTTAACAAATATTCAACAGTAGGATTTTTTTGAAGTTTTTCAGAAATTACAATCTCATGTTTTTGTGGTGACCCCTCATAACTAAGAGGAATGAGATGATCTGGACGCAGTGCCCATTCTAGATCAGTGTAGTTTCGAATGTAAGCAGATGGATGATATTGCTCAAGCTGAGTTTCTTTAAAAAGAGGCCTGCTTTTTTCAGCAGCTAGTTCGAGTAAGTTTTGATAAGAATTACTAGAAGTGAATTTTCCAAGAGAGCGTAACCCCTCGAATAGCTCTTTAAATTCAGGGTTAGTTACAGGTTGGCCATGACCTATATATTCTGTTAACATAGTTCGCAGCAAAAGCTCAGCTTTTTCCAAAGAGGTTAACTTGCCAAATTTAAGCAGTTCCACGCTTCTATCAGTTTGAAAAGTACTATAAATTCGATGCGCAGAAACCTCGGAAAATCTTCCCCTTGAAATTTGAGAAGTTATCATGCCGACTCTTGAAACTTCAGGAGAATTGAGAAGAGAAGCTCCCATCAGAACCTGCGTATTAAAACACCTAGCTACCGAGAGGACGGGTCTTAAAGCAAAAGTCAAAAGCTACCCCCTTTTTTGCTCAAGTTTTTCAACTTTTTGCGAAAGATTATGCACAAGTTGAGACAACTGCATATTTTGATGGTTAAACTCATTCATCTTTTGCAAAAGAGTTAAAATGAGAGATTTTTCAGAACTGCCTTTCCCAAAAAGAGACTCTAAAGCTTTAGGATCTTGGAGTCTTTCGATAGACTTTTTATAAGCTTCTGTCCCCGGAAGAGGAAATTCAGGAGGGCCCACGTAAGAGCTAAAATTAAAGGTTTGAGAAAGTGCTGGTTGTTTCAAGCCATTATTGATAAAGCTACGTTGCAAAGCAATTTGGCATCGACTAGTTAAAAATTGAGTTAAAGACACCATTATTGACCTCCATGGTAAATAATGCACTGAATTTTAACGGAAAAGCATATTATTTTTCACGAAGTTTTTATATCAAATGCTGTGCCGTCACTAACTATTTTAATTAAAAATTGCATATATGCTCAAAAGCCGGACCTCTTATGAAAATAAAATAGACTCCGCCAAAGGATGCGGGAGGGAGATATCTCTTGAGCGCTTCGGAATAGATTTCCCCTTGGAGGTTGTAGTCGTGCGATTTCATGACATTAGTAACGGCTGCCCCGTCGGTATTCTCTAGGAGATTGGTTTTCCAATCGACGGCGTAAAACCGTCCTTCATGCTCAAAGCACAGATCGATGTATCCTTTCATCCATCCTTCAAGGGTGGGGTAGAGGAACTCCATCTCTGTTTGGACGGAGTCCAAAGAAATGTCATTTAAGCAAAAGTTTCCAAGGGGAAGGGAGAGCGTCTTTTGCAGGAGGGTGCAGATCGCCTTGGATTGCGCGCTGAGTTGTGTACGTTTGGTTTCTTGAGAAACGAGGAGATCCAACTCTCCTTCTTGATTAAAATATCTTTCCAGGATGCGGTGGATGATAAGGCCTGTTTTAGCACCGGATTCGATTCCAAGGTCATCACCTTTGGCCGGGGTGTAATTTTCTTGGGCAAGAGATGAAAACGACTGCATGTAGCGGGAAGGGAACGGCTCTTGCAGTGGAAGTGGAGGCTCAAGCTCTGTTTGTTCGGATTTTTCATGAAGCGTGAGATCAAAGGTTCTCTGTGCCAAAAATTCTTGTGTAAAGGTGGTTAGATCGGGATTTGCTTTCGATAAGAAGAGTTCAACTGGCGAGCCTTCCCCTAGAGAATAGTCGGGATGGGGAAGCTGTCGGACAATTGGAATGTAAAGCCGCTTTTCAGCACGGGTTAGGGCCACATAGAGCTGCCTCATTTTTTCGGCATCGAGCTCTTTGAGGATCTCTTCGGGAAGCTCTTGTGAGGGGGAGCGGGAAGCAAGTCCGAGGGCAAACACCGTTTCGAATTCAAGCCCTTTACTCGCGTGTGTGGTCATGATCTGCACGCCGGAGGGATTAGGAGAGAGGCGGTCTTTGGTTTCAAAGATTTTGATTTCGGCTAAGAGCTGTTTGAGCTCGTAGGGCTGATGGACGAATAAAAGCTTTGGAGTTAATTCTAAGAGGTCATCCAACGCACCGCTGTGGTGATAGAGAGTTTTAAGAGTTGTTTCCTCGCCCAGGCGGGTATTTAAAAAAGCGGCGAAAAATATTGCAAAACCGTCTTCCATCCAAAGTTTTTGGAGTTTTTGAAGAAGATCTTTGGATTGATAAACGAGCTCAGGTGTCAGTGCTTGGGGTGGAATGGAGGCAAAAGGTCCTAAGAGAAGTTTTTTGATGGAGGAAGTTGAGAGATCAAGCGTTGCATCGATCATCTCTTCTAAATACTCAATGAGGGGGCTGCCGCTTAAAGGAGTGCTGCGATAGAGCGTTGCAGGAATTTTCCAGCGGGCTAAAAAGGTTCTGACCCGCTCTGCTTGATACCTGTCTTTCACTAGGATCGCGATGGAAGACGGATCGAGCTGTTTCTTTTGGATCTCTTCTACGATGAACGGAAAGAGCTGCTCTTCTTCGATCTCTTGTGTGGGGAATTTGGTAGAACGTCCTTTTTCTCCTTCAGCTACCATGAAACATAAATGGCCTTCACCCTCGTGCGCGGCTAGCGCTTCTGCTACATCGAGAGCATGTCCTAATTTTGGAAGATCCATCCACGCTGTTTGGCAGAGGAGGCGATTGATCTGTTGCAAAAGTCCGGAGGTGGAGCGAAAATTTCTGAGCAAGACAGCTTTTTGATCGATGTTAAAAGTGCGGGAGGCCTCTAGGAAGGTGTAAATATCGGCAAGGCGGAAAGCGTAGATCGATTGTTTCGGGTCTCCGACCAAGTAGACAGATTTTTTTGGGTCGTCCATAAAGAGCGTTTTAAAAATATTCCATTGAAGTGGATCGGTATCTTGAAATTCATCGACGATTGCTGTCTGGTATTTTTTTCGTACGGCTTCTACAAAAGAGGGCTCTTTAAGTTTTGAGTGGACGGT
>JBGPMV010000032.1:0-12501 GCA_041487155.1 Rhabdochlamydiaceae bacterium | reverse complement strand
ACTTGAGTAATAATGTTGGTATCATTAACATTTTTTTCATTCTAAGGAGATATTATGTCAGGAATAGCAGTTCCAAGTGGTACGCAGGTAGCAAGTCCGCAATGGGTTGGTCCAATTGGAGAATTTCAATTAATTAACAGAGAAGATAAAACAGAAAGCGCTGTGCAGGTCTTTGATCCGCGAATGGCCGCTTTTGATCAGTTTCTCAGGACCCGAATTAACCAATCAGTTGCAGCGGCAGTACAACCTATTGCTGATAAAGTAGATGCTTTAAAAGCGGAAAATAAAACACTCAAAAGAGAGATCGTAATAATTAAAGACAAGGAATACGAAAGACAAGAAACGAAGATAGCGTTGATGGGTATAAGCTCATGGGTGTTTATTACGAATGCAGCTTTTGCACTTGCATATGTGGTTGCTGCAACCAACCCCTTTCTTGGTGTTGTAATAGTTGTTTTAGCGCCTATAGTAGGTGGTGGGGCCATAGTTGGGGTGATGGAGAAATTAGGACCTGCTGAGCCGTTTAGAGAATCGGTTATTGTTGATTGTCTTGAGAAACATCCGGGGAAAACGCGACAAGAGGCCATCGCAATTCTGGTAAACGCAGATCGTGATGCAAGAGCAGCAGCTACAGCCCAAATTAAATACAGAGAAGGTTGTTCGCCATTTTGTCAATGGGGCGGCCCTGTCGATCGCGGAAATGGTGTTTTCAATGGTTGGTAAGGGTGACGAAAGCCGTTCGTTTTTTGTCTTGTTACTTCGCTGCTGTGAGAATAAAATCTTTAATGTCTTTCGCATTCCGAACGCCGACGATCCGGCCCGCTTCTTTTCCATTGTTAAATAAAATAAGAGTCGGAATGGATGTCACTTGATACGTCGCTGCAACGCTTTGAGCCTGATCGACATCGACTTTGATAATAGAAGCTTTTCCATGGAGCTCTTTTGCAACAGACTCCAGATGAGGCGTGATCATCTTACAAGGACCGCACCAATCCGCATAAAAGTCGACGAGGGTCACCCCGTTTTTGATGGTTCTTTCAAATTGGTCTTCGCTGATCGTTTGAATAAGTTCGCTCATGGTAAGCTCCTGTACCTATAATAATAACAAGCCATTCTCGAAAAAGCAAGCTCAAGGTATACTGGCATCCTTGCGGCCATGGCGGAATTGGCAGACGCGCTAGATTCAGGTTCTAGTCGGGGCAACTCGGTGGATGTTCAAATCATCTTGGCCGCATTTCATAAAGGACTTAAGGTGGGATGCCTACGGCCCCTTTTTCAAGCCATTCCTTTAACCCTCTCCACGCCTCTTCCAGCTTTTGCGCTAAAGCAAGCTGCGCCTCTTTTTTATCCATCCATGCCACAGAATCCCAGGTAATGGCCGACCCAAAAACGCACCGGACTTTACCAAAAGGGCGGGGAAACATCCGTTTTCGGCCCCAGACTTCATATGCTCCATGAATATAGATAGGAATGATCGCCGATTTAGAGCGGCTAACAAGAACTCCAAGGCCCGGTTTAATCGGTTGAAGCTCGCCTGTTTCCGAACGAGTCCCTTCAGGAAAAATGACCACTTTCTCTCCCTTTTCAAGCAAAGAGACCACCATTTTCATCACCTCGAGGTTGCTGGTATCTCCTGCTACGGGATGGGTATTGACGCTGCGAATGAGCCATCCAAAAAGCTTATTGTTAAATAGAGATTTGCGCGCAAGAAAATGGACGACCTCCGGCCACGATACAGAGACAATCGGAGGATCTAAAAAAGAGGTATGATTTGCTGCCAAGATCGCCCCGCGAGGATAATAGTGCTCGAGCCCATACACTTTTAACCGGTAAAAAATCTTGCCAACGATCCAGGAAGAAAAAAGAACTAACCGATAAAGAAAAGAAACTCCCTTCGAATGCATCCAGGCAGAGCGGGTGTGTTTTTTCTTGTGATATTCCAAAATACGGCCGACAACCTCGTCTAAATGAAGTTCTGAAGTATCGATCACATAAGCATCCGGAGGACATAGTAGAGGAGCGATGGTTCGTTTAGAATCGATTTCATCCCGCCTCATCAGCTCTTGGATCATCTGCTCCTGCGTCATATTTTTGACATCGTCGGGCCGTTTTTCTTTCAGCTCGGAAAGACGCCTTCTAGCTCTCACTTCAGGGCGGGCCGTCAGAAAAATTTTATATTTTGCATTCGGAAAAACCACCGTCCCCATATCGCGTCCTTCAAACACTCCGCCTTGCTTTTTAGCAAAACGGCGCTGAATTTTCCAAAGCGCCTCGCGCACCACTGCTAGCGCCGAGACAGGAGAAACAATATTGGTGACAGCAGGAGATCGAATCACCTCCGTCACATCCATGCCGTTGGCAAAATAATGATGCTCGCCATTTACAATGCGAATTTCAAAACGCAAGCTATTAAGCAGTTCGCTGATTTGCTTTTCATCAGAGAGGGGGATTTTTTCGTGGAGGAGAACGTACGCTACCGATCGATACATGGCACCGGTGTCAAAATAAGGAAGCTTCAGCTCACTTGCCACCTGCTGCGCAACCGTTGTTTTACCCGTCCCCGCGGGACCATCAATTGTAATAATCATATGGAACGAATGAAAAAGTAAACAACCGGCGCTGTTAAAAGAAGCGAATCCATCATGTCGAGTATCCCTCCAATCCCAGGAATTTTGTTACTATCTTTGACAAGAGCATCTCTTTTGAGCACAGACTCTGCAAGATCGCCGACTTGCGCTAAAACCCCGATCAGCATCCCCAGCCATGTCGCATTAAAATAGGTCAGATGCCACCCCATCAACCGGCCCATAGAGGCCAGGAAAATGCTGAGAGCGACTGCAAAACAAAAACCGCCGACAGCGCCCTCTACCGTTTTTTTAGGGCTGAGATGAGGCGCTAAAGGACGCTTCCCGAACAACTTCCCGACAAAATATCCACCCACGTCGGTGATTTTTGTCACGGCAATCAAATAGATAAGCCAAAACCTTCCATCTTCAGGCCCGGAAGAGGGATATAAAATCGCAAGCATGAAGCTGAAAGGGATTGCAAGGTAGCAAACCCCGAAAAATTCAACGGCCACATGAAGAAGAGCGTTCTCCGCGTTGCGGAAGTGAGCCACAAAAAAAGAAATAAAACCCAAAACGATGATGGGAAGAACAAATCTCGACCATTCGGGATAGGCTAGGACCGCATAAAAAGAGAGCACCTCCAGCATCGCCACAACCACCATGAGCGTTTTTGCCGGTTCAATTCCCTTTGCTTGAGCAAGTTTTGCATATTCCCAAACACCCACCCCCGTCAAAATGGCAATCGTGAAGACAAGAAGCAAGTGGACCCACGGGTGGTAGGCAAAACCAATCAAAAGCGCCACGATTGAAATGGCAATAGCCGAAAAGACCAAGCGATTATAAAATTCACTTCTAAGTTTTAACATCCAACGCGCCTCATCCGTTTTTGATATGCAGCAATTGCTTTTGCGAGCTCTAACTCATTAAAATCAGGCCAGAGAACATCGGTGATATATACCTCAGCATAGGAAATCTGCCAAAGCAAAAAATTACTTAAACGATTTTCTCCGCTCGTGCGAATCAAAAGTTCAGGATCGCCCCAAGGCGCCGTATCTAAATACCGCGCAATCAACGCTTCAGTGATATCTTCTTTTTGAAGCCTTCCTAGCTCGCAATCCTCTACAATTGAAACACAAGCCCTTCTAATATCATCGCGAGCTCCGTAATTGACAGCAAGCACGAGATCGATTTTGTCGCCCCCTGCCGTCGCTTTTCTCACATCGTCCATCGTCTCTTTGACATTTTGAGGAAACCTGCGTGTATCCCCGATAGTCCCCAGACGGACTCCTTCACGCACCATCCGATCTTTTTGGCCGATCAAATACATCCGGAACAGCTTCATGATAGAATCGACTTCATCCTGAGTACGTTTCCAATTTTCTGTTGAAAAAGCATACACAGTTAGAACTTTAACACCCAGCGACGCAGCAGATTCCACAATTTGAGAAAGCGCTTCCGCTCCATGCCAATGACCCACCATCGAAGGAAGCCCTTGATTCTTCGCCCATCTCCGATTGCCATCCATAATAATAGCGATATGTTTAGGAATCCTCTCCATATCTAATTTAGGCTGGTCTTCTATTGATACCGGTTCCGTTTTCATTAAATTTCCTTAAAATAACACTTACAGCAAATCAAAAAGCATAAGCGGAAACCACAAAAAAAAGAAATTTTAAAATTTTTCTTTAAGTCTTGTAGGAATTTTGATTGAATTTTGGAACGCAACTGAGCTATTCTGACTGATTTGTCAAAGGAATATTCATGCAACGACCCAAGAAATGGCATTTTTACCTCATCATCGGCGTACTTTTTCTAACCGTCTATAACATTCTGCCAACTGTTTTCTTCTATGCAAAACCGTTAAAAGCCCCCATCGAGCCCAAAAGAGCCGAGACCGTGGCGCTCAGCATCGCAGACCGCGTCAACTCTTTAGAAGCCGAGTCCAAATCCTGGACCCAGTCGTTTACAAAACTCATTCAAGTAAAGCCCCTTTCAGTTCAGATCGATCCTAACAACCCTCAGCTTATCCAAGTCAAATTCAGCGACATCGCCCAAGCTCAAAAGTTTCGTAAATTCCTTCCCCGCGCAGGCAGCTTAATTGGATTTCAGCCGGCGCAGCTCAGCTTGCAAGACATAGACCCTACGAGCAAAACAGTCACCGTGCAAAGACGGATCCCCGTTCATTTTAATAGACCCGAAATGAGTTCGTATTTTCAATACGCCACCCTTAAAGACAAACAAGGCAATCCCACCGATTTTTATAGAGCCCTCATTAATGACCGGGTGGTTTTCTTAGGCACCGCTCTCGGCGGATCCTCTGAAAACAGCTCGCTCATTCAAACCGCACTTAATAATGCCCACGATCCGGCAGCACAAGATCTTCTCATTCAAGTCTGCCAAAACATGCTCAGCGTCGCCAAGGTCTTTGAAAAAAACCCTTTGATTCGCCAGCGGTATTTTGCTTCATTTTCTCAAAACGAATCGAGTTCAGGACGCCCCTTTATTGAATCGTGGATCTCCGCCTTAGAAGGACTCAAAGATCAAACACGCCTTGAGCGCATCAGCCTCTCCAAAGAAGAAAACGACGCTGCAGTCGTTATTCAAGAGCAAAGAAAAGAATTTTTAGAGCAAAGAGAAGCTCTTCTATCCGAAGCCACAACCCTCATCCGCAAACACCTCACAGAATTTTCTGCAGGCAAGGCCCCGCTTGTACAGGCCGCCATGACTTCTGCCCTTAAATCAACACCCATGGGCCCCGATCAGACGATTTCCATCGAAGGATACAATCCCTTTGTCGAAAGCATCACCATCGATTGGAATAAAGGAGAAGCCAAACTCAATCTTTATTCAGACATACAAACCTTAAGACAAGAGCTTTCCAGTCTAGATCATGAAAGAGTCGACCAAGTCCTTTACAACGAAATTGCATCTCTTTCCAGAAACTCCGGTGAAAAAGTCACCCCGTATCTCGACCATTTTATCATCGCACTCAACGATCTTCCTGAAGCGCAATCTTTCTTAGCTTTAAAACTCTACAACATTGCCAAAGCAGAAAGCGCCACCCTCAAAGAGACCCTCGTCAATAACTGGGCGCCCACACATCCCGACCTGCAGCGAGACGTCTTCCCTATTTGGGATTACGACACCTACCAAAAACTCAGCCCCTCCGAAAAAAAACTGGGACTCGTAATCTTTTCACCCTCCATGCTGAATCAAATGCCCCCCAAAGGGTTTAAGATGAACTCCATCTACGTCATCGCAAAAGGCGTCGAAAAAATTCTTCAACGGTATGAAAACGAAGGCTCCGAAGGCGCCAAACAATTTTTGCAAGATTTTAGCCAGCTCCGCGCGCTGCTTCAAAAAAGCGGCTTCGTAGGATACTCAGCAGCCCTCTATCCGATCGCCTCTGAATATAAATCAGATTTTATCTTTGAACAAGAAGACTACTACCAAGACCTTCTCCTCGCCTCAAGGGAAAACTTTTCGGTTCATGGAACTAAACGTTACGCCGTTTTAGAATTTTCTAACCTAGAACAACGGATTTTAACCGAAAATAAAATCGACAACCAAATCCACGAAGACCTCCTCAAATGGAGAGATGATTATAGAGCCGCCCAAGTTGACATCCGCGGAGTATCCAAGTACGACGTGCCTGCGCCGACTAAAAATGTCCTCCTCGATAATTTAAAACTCAGCTTTGTGAAGTATTTTAGAGGCGATGAGCGGAAAGTCGTTCGATGGGGTCTTGACCTCTCCGGCGGAAAAACAGTTCAGCTCGAGCTCCGCGACAGCAACAACAAAGTTGTCACAAACGAAACCGATATCAAACAAGGCATGAGCGAGCTGTATAGCCGCGTCAACAAAATGGGCATCTCCGAAGTCAGCATCCGGCAAGAAGGCAACTCCATCGCCCTTGACTTCCCGGGATCCCAATCTCTTTCTGCCGCAGAGCTCGTTAAAGCCTCCTCGATGTACTTCCACATCATCAATGAAAAGTTCATGACCAATCCCACCCTTGCAGAGACAGCCCACCGGTTCCTCCAGGAAGTGTGGAATGAAGCCGTCGTCACCGGCAAAAAAGAGAGCGAAGAAATCAACGCCATTGCTTGGCGCCACTTATATGGAGAGTCATCCAGCGCAGACGCCGTGCAGCCCAGAAGCGCCGCTGCAAAAACGCTCTACGACCAAGGCCTCCGTCTTGCCCACCCGCAAGACACCAACGGAAGCTCCATGCTCGACACCGCCCTCTCCAAAATCACCCTCTACCGCGGCAACGATTTTACAGAGTGGCATGGACAAACACACCCCCTTATCATCATCTTTAGAAACTACGCCCTTGAAGGATCCAGCCTCGACAACATCCGCGCTAACTACGACCCCTCCAAAGGAAACTTCCTCGCGTTTGGAGTGCAAAGCTCTGCCAACGGCAAAGACGGCATCAAAATTTCTCCCCAGGGCGACCTCCAAGCCTGGACAGGAGAATTCGCACGTGAGAAGATTTCAGGAACACCTAATGAAGCCTACTCCCGCGGACATGGTTGGAGAATGGCCGTCATCTTAAATGGCTCTGTCATCACCGCTCCCACCCTTGATTCCGCATTAAGAGACAGCGCCTCCATCACAGGAAGCTTCACCCAAAGAGAAATCAACCGCCTCGAATCCGACCTCAAAGCAGGCTCCCTCAGCTTCACCCCCCGCATCCTCTCTGAGAAAAACGTCAGCCCCGAGCTCGGCGGAAAAGAACGCCTCCACGGCATCATCGCCACCATCATGTCCCTCGTCCTAGCCATGGGCGCCATGATCGCCTACTACCGCTTCGGCGGAGTCGTCGCCTCCGGCGCCGTCCTCATCAACCTCCTCATTATGTGGGCCGCCTACCAAAACTTAGGCGCAACGCTCACCCTCGCCGGCATCGCAGGCGTCATCTTAGCAGTCGCCATGTCTGTCGACGCCAACGTCCTCGTGTTCGAAAGGATCCGAGAAGAGTTTGCCCTCACAGGCCGCATTGCAACCGCTGTCCACGCAGGATATCGGAAAGCGTTTTCAGCAATCATCGACTCCAATATCACCACACTGATCGCAGCGCTCATTCTGCTCAACTTCGATGCAGGACCCATCCGCGGATTTGCAGTCACCCTCATCATCGGGATAATTTCATCGCTGTTCTCCTCACTATTTATGACACGGTTTTTCTTCAGCTGGTGGATCTTGAACCCTAAACACGACGAACTTAAAATGTCCAACTTCATCAAGTCGTCACATTTTAACTTCTTAAAGTTCACAAAACCGACCTTGATTGTCTCCGCAGTTGTGATCGCCATCGGCTCTTTCTTCCTCATTGCCCATAAACAAAATATCCTAGGTATGGATTTCACAGGAGGCTACGCCCTCACCGTCGATCTCCCAACGACCTCCCAAAAGAATTATAGAGCCCAAGTCGAAGACGCCCTCACAAAGCAAGGCATCTTAACGCAAGAGCTCCAAATCCGAGAGCTTAACCCAGCAACCCAAGTCCGTATTTTCTTAAGCCGCAGCCTCGAGCAAAAAGGAAGGCCATTCTACCAGCTCCCAGACACCAGCTCCGCCGGCGGATACCCTTATGAAGCCAACCCCAAGATCGTCTGGATCGTAGACGCCCTCAAACAATCAAACATCCAACTATCTCCTGCTTCCCTGCAAGATTTAGACGAAAGCTGGACAGCTATTTCCGGACAGATGTCCGACACCATGAGAACCCATGCCCTCGTCGGCATCACCATCGCCCTCCTCTGCATCCTAGCGTACATCACGTTCCGGTTTGAGTATAAATACGCCATCTCCGCCACGTTATGCCTCCTGCACGACGTCATATTCTGCCTAGGTTTTCTTGCCATCTTAAACGTCCTCGGCGTACCCATCCAAGTCGATCTGCATACCGTAGCAGCACTCATGACCATCGTAGGATATTCCTTAAACGACACAATTATCGTATTTGATAGAATCCGCGAAGATATCAAACATATGAGAAAGAAAAGCCTTACAGAAATTATCAACCATGCCTTAAACGTGACACTCAGCCGTACCCTGATGACCTCAGGAATCACACTCCTTGTGCTGATCCCGCTCATCCTTTTAGGAGGAAGCACCCTCTTTGGATTTGCACTCATCATGGCAATCGGTGTCATTTTTGGAACTCTCTCCTCACTGTTTATCGCCGCTCCCCTCATGCAATACTTCCATAATAGACAGCAGCAGAAACAGGGGAGACTCGCCATAAATGAGCCTTAAATCTAAAACAGATGCCCCCATCTGGGTTTACCCCAAGCAAGATCCCGCCTGGGTCAAAGAGATCGTCGATGAATTTAATATCCATCCCGTCACCGCGCAAGTATTAGCCTCCAGAGGGTTCGACGACCTCGACGAACTCCACGATTACCTCTATGCAAAGCTCCCCGAGCTCCATGACCCCGACCTCTTCCTAGATATGGATAAAGCCGTCGTCCGCGTCCTAAAAGCCCTCGAGAACAAAGAAAAAATCCTCATCTACGGCGACAACGACGTCGACGGCATCACCGGCACCACCCTCCTCACCGAGTTTTTTGAGTACCTCGGCGCCCCCGTCTTTTCTTACATCTCCAACAGAATAACCCTCAACCAAAGCCTCATTTTAGACGCCCTCTCCTATGCCTCCTCCAAAGAGTGCTCCCTCCTCATCACCGTCGACTGCGGCATCACCGCCGCCAATGAAACAAAAGACGCCGCCGCCCGCAACATCGATATCATCGTCACCGACCACCATGAACCCACCGCCCGCCTGCCCCACTGCATTGCAACCTTAAACCCCAAAGTGCAAGGCAGCACCTACCCCAACCGAGAAATCACCGGCGTCGGCGTCGCCTTCAAACTCGCCCATGCCGTCTCCAATCAGCTCGTTGAAGAAGGGAAGCTCAGCTCCGGAATAATCGACCTCAAACGGTACCTCGATTTAGTCGCCCTAGGAACCATCGCCGACATGGGATCCCTCGTCGGAGAAAACCGCATCTTCGTCCGCTACGGCCTCCGCCAACTCCGAAAAACCAAACGGATCGGCCTTGGCAAACTCTGCCAGCTCTCCGAAGTCCGCCTCTCCGAAATCACCCCCCTAGAAATCGCCTCCAAAGTCGCCCCCCGCATCAATAGCCTAGGACGCATCGCCGACCCCAACAAAGGCGTCAAAATCCTCCTCTGCCGCGATCCCCATGACGCAGAAATCCTCGCCAAAGAACTCGATGACCACAATCAAGAAAGACAAAAAATAGAACGGAAAGATTCTGAAGACATCGACAACCTCCTCTCCAAACACCCCGAAATCCTCCAAGAAAAAGCCATCGTTATACATTCAGATAAGTGGCATCCCGGCATCATCCCCATCATCACCGCCCGCATCGCCAAACAATACAACCGCCCCACCCTTGTCATCGCCATCGAAGGCGGCATCGGCAAAGGCTCCATGCGCACCATCTCCGAGTTCCCCCTCCTTCCCACCCTCAAAGACAACGGCGACCTCCTCTTAAACTTCGGCGGCCACGACTATGCCGCCGGACTCATGATCGCAGAAAAAAACATCCCCGAATTCAAAAGCAAGTTCATCCACTCCGTCAACCGCTCCCTCAAAGAACAAGACATCCGAACCAAACTCCACCTCGACGCAAAAATATCCTTCGCCGACCTCACCTTCGACTTCATGGAGTCGCTCCACCTCCTAGAACCGTTCGGCAACGGCAACCCCGCCCCCATCTTCTACTGCGACGTCAAACAAATCTGGCCCCCCAAAGTAGTCGGCAAGTCCCACCTCAAACTCTACTTCGACCAAGAAGGCCGCATGCTCGAAGGCATCGGGTTCGGCATGGCCGACCGCCGCCCCGAACTCCTCAAGAAAAACCTCTCCCTCCACCTCGCGTTTTCCCCCCACATCAACACCTTCCTCAACAAAACCAGCATCCAGCTCCAAGTCCGCGACTTCCGCGTGATTTAAAGGGAATGAACAACAATTCTAAGAGAAAGAAAATGGCTAAATGACTATCGGTCGTATGTCTTCAGAAAGAATTTGGAAAGAGCTTGTAGCGCTTTTATTTCCTATCATGGTGGTTCTCTTATTAGGTAGCGGAGTAAGTTTTATTGAAAACATTTTGTTAGCACGTCATTCGCTTGCAGCCTTAAATGGAAGTATTCAAGCGATCTGTGCTCTTCAATTCTTTCAGATGACCTGTATTGTCTTTGCTAATATGACTCAGATATTTGTAGGCGAACATTTGGGAGCAGGTGAATTTTCCAAAGTAGGAAATCGTGTCTGGCAGATGATTTGGATTTCAGTATTGTTAATGGTAGTCATTTTGCCTTTAGGCCTCATAGTGATGCCGTTATTTTTCAATTCAACTGAATATCAAGAAATCTCTAATCGGTATTTCAAAATCTTGATTCCGGGCAATTTTCTTTTTCCAGTGGGAGCCGCACTTTCGGCATTTTTTCTTGCACAGGGTAAACGCTGGGTCGTTATATGGAGTTCTGTAGGAGCTTATAGCCTCAATCTTCTGTTGGACTTGATGTTGATCTTTGGAACGGCTTCTCTTATTCCTCCAATGGGGGCCCAAGGGGCAGCCTGGAGCGGATTGCTTGCAAAGCTTCTTTTTTGCGGACTTTTATTTGTGCGTTTCATGAGTAAGGAAAATCAGGCGCACTTTCAAACAAATCTTTGGAGAGTGACTCTTGGATCGATGGGGAATTGCTTGCGAGTTTGTACACCACGTGCGATAGGGAAAGCCTTTACGATATTCATTGGGGCCGCAACGACCTATTTGATGATTTACAAGGGAGGGCTTTATGTTTCTATTTTTTCTATTGGCTCTTCGTTACTGTTCTTTTGTCGTTTTTGGGCAGAGAGCCTTGTTCAATCTTTGACTGTGCTTTTTGCGCGTTATCTGGGGGCTAAAGACTATTTTAAGCTATGGAAAGGGTGGAGGTTTGGTCTATACATGGCCTGCGCGTTCGGTGCGGTGTTAGCCATTCCGATGCTGTTGTTTCCTCAATATATCCTCTCTTTTTTCTTTTTAGAGATACCAACGGGCCTGGAAGGAGAGTGTCTAAAGTCTGCGATTTATTGGGTTTGGTTCTGGGTGTTCATCAATTGTGTTAACGTTCCTTTTTTAGCTTTTATACTGGCAACACAAGACACTTTTTACTATATGATTGTAATGTCTCTTACATGGGCTTCCGGTTGGCTGCCGGCCTATTATTGTCTCTATTATTTGGAGTGGTCACCTGATAAATTTTGGTTTGTACTGATCTTTGATCAGTTAGCTGTTTTTTTGCTCAATATATGGCGTGTCTATACCCGTTGCCAACCTTATAGAATGGTTCTTGTACGCTAATGGCAGGCCGCTGCCCTGAGCTCTTCAACAACCAGCATCCAGCTCCAAGTCCACGATTTCCTCGTGATCTAAGCATTTTTAAGTTGAGATATTTGACACTTGGGTTATAATTTTTCATAAACCGGAGGCATTATGCATACAACTGGAATGGCAAAAATTGGGAATATAAGCTCAAATGCTTTTGCTTTAGTGCAAGAAAAAGAAGAGCAAATGCACACTCACCCCACGTGGCAGGGGGGCATTTCTGAATCAACTGCTGAACAACTTTTGAAAGAACAACCCCGCCTTACCTATCTCTTACGGCAAGGAGAAAAAAAACATTCTTATTTTATCTCATTTATTCAGCAAGATGGCTCAATCAAACACCAAATTTTCACGCTCGAACTTGATAATATTGGATGGTTTTATCGAAATACGGTTGACCATGGTCCAAGTACAGATTTTAAGGTTCTTATTCCCTTGGTGATGCATTGCGAAACTGATGAATGCATTCCTCTTGTCAGAGCAAAGCAGAAAGAAGCAAACTAAAAGCTTCTGATTTTTCCTTT
>JBGPMV010000031.1:0-12550 GCA_041487155.1 Rhabdochlamydiaceae bacterium | reverse complement strand
TTTCAAGAGTTCCGGTCGCTTGGTTAAAAGCTGAGAGGGCTTGATCGAGCGCTTTTCCTAAATGACTCCAATGCCCCGTTAGATCCGATACCCTTTTATACAGTTCTTGCCCGAGCTCGCTGACGCGCTCTGCATAGCGGGAAAGGCTTTCTTGCTTCCAGCCATAGGCAACGGCTTTTAGAAGCGCGATGAGAGTCATCGGAGTTGCTAAGATCACCCCTTGGAGAGCGGCCGATTCCATAAGAGTGGGATCGGTTTCCAGGGCTGCGGCAAAAATGGTTTCAGAGGGAAGAAAAAGCACAACGAATTCAGGCGTCGGCTGAAAATGCTCCCAATAGTTCTTTTTTCCTAAGGTATTAATATGGTCTTTGAGCTGCTTTGCATGCTGCTTGAATTTTTCAGCTCTTAAGGCTTCATCGGTTTGATCAATCCCCTCAAGATACCCCTCTAAAGGAACCTTCGCATCGATGATCACCTGCCTTTGTCCCGGAAGCTTGATGATTAAATCGGGCTTCCTGCGGATGCCATCGGTTATCTCAAACCCCTGCTCGATAAAATCACAGTGCTCGATCATTCCGGCCAGCTCGACCACGCGCCTCAGCTGAATCTCCCCCCATCTTCCCCTGCCAGCAGGCGATCTTAAGGCTCTTGAGAGCTTAGAGGTTTCTGATTTCAGCTGGTGTTCGGTTTCTATGAGAGCCTTGAGCTGGTGCTTCATCGCGCCATGGTCTGTTTTACGCTCGGATTCCAAGCTGCGGAGCTGATTTTCGAGCTTGGCAAGCATCTCTGCTAATACCTTCCGTTTTTCTTCTTCCTCTTCTAGAGCTTTTTCCTGGGCTTGGGAGTACGACTCTTTAGAAATCTGCCCATACGCTTTTTCAAGCTCTTCTTGAGAGCGGATCTTTTGTTCTGCCATCAGGCATCTTAATAGCAACCGATGATGCCTATACCCTAAAAAACCTAAGGCCAAACAGAGAATTATCACTAAATAGATCACTCGTTATCCTCATCTTCCGGCTCAAAGTCTTCGAGCGTTTTTGATTTTTTCCCGGCAATCAGCCGGATCGTTGAAAGAATCACCCCTAGAATAATATACCCCCATGTGACGCCTAATAGAACAACGGGGAGGAAGTGCAATATCCCATAAAGGACGAAAATAGCGATGATCACCATCATGAGCATCAGCTGCAGGGAAGGGAGCTTAAAATGGAGCGTTTTAAGGCTAGGAAACTTCCAGCGGCTGACCATTAATAGCCCTAAAACAATCCAGATGCACGTCAGAATAATAGCAGATGAGGGGTTGGAAAGATGGAGCCATTCTTTTTCAAATGTCGAAACAAAGAAGAGATTGGTGCTAACGGCTGCAATGGCAGCTGCCGGGATGGGAAGGCCTGTAAAATTCTTCTTCTGGGCCGCCTCTTCTTGGGCATTCCCTTTACTCAGGGCTGCTTTGACGTTAAAGCGGACTAGCCTAAGAACCCCGCAAATCGAGTAGGTCATTGCCCCGAAAATGGCAAAGAACGAGAGCCCCGTCCCCTGCTCTAGGGAGAGGCTTTTGAGTAAAAGAACCGAGGGAGCCACCCCAAACGTGACGGCATCCGATAGCGAGTCAAAAACAACCCCAAATTCGCTTTCGGCCTTAATGATCCGGGCAACAGCCCCATCCAAAACGTCTGCGACGGCCGCAACTAAAAGGAGCAAAAGTGAGGTAAAAAGCACATGGTAGCTTCCCTCTCCCGGCTCTACCATATTAATCTTAAAAATCACAAATAACCCGCATGCCAGAGCAAACGCCGTGATGGCATTAGGAATAAAATAGACCCTTTTCTTCATATGACCTCGTGGTTTGTGATTCTAAAGGATTGAAGGAAATTGTGAAACTCCTTATGTCTTGGTTCATGACACACTACGCCTGGCAGCAGACCTTCGATAGGGTCCCGGAAAAGGGCCCCCAAAAGATAATAGCCCTCTTTAAGCTCGCTCTAAAAGAGATGCCCCGGCTAGAGAGGACTTTTTCAAGCGGTCTTCAGCAGGAGCATAAAGCCGCCCGGGAAGAGGTTTTGGCCCTGTTTTCCAGAATCGACCAAGAAATGAACCGTGAAATCGCTGACTCCAGCCTTTCGCCGGACGAGTTTGCTATAGTAGTTAAGAAGGCCACCAACTTCACCCAAGAGGAATGGGCCCTGCTCGCTAAGGTCCCCGAGCTCATCGGAAAGCACCATACTGAGCTGTTTGCCCAAAGGGCTTTTAACACCCCAAAGAAAAGAGGCCCCTATTTTAAAGTCTAACTCATTCTAAATCAACAAGATGGCAAACCCTTAAGCCTAAAGCGCCTCACTAAGCTCTTCTTGATCAGCCCATTACAACTATTTATATAAATTAATTGAAATTCAAATACATAATTGTTATTATTATAGAAGATAGGGAGATAATAATATGAAAAATAGTAAATTCATGGATCAGTTAGATAAGATTTTTGATAAACCAGAAAACGTTAGTATGGCTCAACTCGAGTCGCTGCTTTTTGAAACTTTGAAGTTCTTTGATTCTATCCGAGAAAGAATGACTTCTAAAGACAATGAAGAGCGCGAAAGAGCGATGCAAGACGCCGTTGAGATGCAAGAAAGGCTGAATAAGCTGACAGAGAGCATCTACGCTAAAACGGGCCTGACGAAAGAAAAAGCTCAGCAAATCCTAGCGAACCCTGCTAACTTTAAGCAGGAAGATTGGGAAAAGATGCAGAACATCGAAAAAGAGCTCGCCCACTTCCAAAGCACTCTCTAACCCTAGAGATCTGTAGTCCTACGAAAGCGCGGTCAAGACGCAAGTTTTGATCGCGCTTTTTTTATGCTATTTTTGGGTTGCAGGGACCCTGCATCCTTTATGCCCTGTTCATCCCCTTGCCTTCGAAGAATGAGCTAAGCAGGATAGTTCATTGATTGAGCGTTAGTGTGTTATAATTAACTGTGTTTCAATACTATGTATATCTTCCTTAACTTGAAGGGCTTAAATAATCATAAATATATATCTGATTGATTGTTAGGCTGATAAGAATTAAGTGTTAAGATATAGATTATTTTTGACTAAATAATTATTATTATGTTATACTAATGTTAGAAGTAATAGAAGCTAATAAAAAAGGTAATAAAACAGTATGTCAAATTTAGGCGTTCATAATCCTCAAGGTCCTAGTGGTTCTACCTATGTAGGCAACCCAGGTGCTTCAGGCCCTAGCAGTGATGGCGTTAAATGGCCTTATAACCAAGCAGGTCAAACTCCAGACTTTAGTATTAACTGGGGCAGTAACCCGCCTCCTACCGCTAGACAAATTGAAGACGTGTACAAAGATCTTGTCAACTGGTTAAAGAACAATACAGGTTCGCCTGCGTTCTATAATGGTAGTATTTTGCTCCTCCAGATGACAGTTGATATCGGTAAGAATTTAGGCAATTTTAGCGCTTCTGACCAATCACAGCTCGAAAGCTTTTTAGGCAACCAGATGGGGACTGCCTCCGGTGATCAGCTCTTCCTCCAAATGATTATTCAATATGCTGCTGAAGCAGCTGCTGTTCAGTCTGATAACGGTCAAGACGGCTTGGCGAATGCTACTGCCTTCTTAAATCAGCTTAAAAATGCGACCCAAGGACTGGCTAACATTCCTCCTTTTAACGCGATTAACAGCCAAGCGACAGAGGAACTGGATAGTAACAGCGCTAGTTCGATCCAATCTTGGATTTTCGGCTCGGCTGACGGTAAAATACCAGCTCACTGGGGAAAAATTCAAAATGCTGACGGCTCTTATACAGAGACCTGGCTCGATGACGAAGGCAAAGGCGGATGGGATCCTACCATTAACGGCCAGCAAGCGATGACTTTTGCGCAGTTTACAATGTATGCTCAGTTAGGGCTCGGCAACGCAATTTTAAAGAATGAGAATAAAGACAATAACGCTGATTCGACAATTAATGCTTATTACCAATCACAGATCCAAGCTCTTGTCGCTCAATACAAAGGCAACCCTTGGGCGCTTTTAGCAGCTCTGATGTCCCTCATTAACCAACGCGACCAAGATAATGGTGCTGCAGTAAACGGTTATGGCGGAACATTGAACGTCCTGAAAGAAGCTAACGGTTATATCCAAAAGATGCTCGGGGATATTTCGACATCGTCTATAACTCCTGCGAAAGTTGCGGACTTTTATGCTCAATTACAGAACCTGAAAAACCTCGCTTTAAACGACCCTGCCCTTGACTCTGTTATTTCTCAGTTACAAGCTGATATTAATACGATGAATGGGAATTCGGTCGATTTCGGTGACAGCTTACCATCATGGACAAATGAAACTGCAGGGTATTACAACTTCCCTCCTGGTACGAAAGTCCAGTTCGATGGACAAGAGGTAACAATTCCTCCTAACGGAGTTATCTACGTGCCTGCCGGTACTAAGGTGTTCATACCCCAACAATCTCCAAATGAACCTAGTATCTACACTTTCGGCCAGCTGGCTGCGATGGGTGATTACGGCGATATTTCAGCTCAAATGTCGAAATGGGAAAACGGCGGCGGATCAGGTACAAACTGGTCAGGAACAATCATGTCGAACTTTATAAACGGCGTGACCGGTATCCAGACTTTGATGAACAGTCCTTCGGCAGCTATACAGCAACAGATGCAGAACACAACCACAACGATGCAGGCTGAAGAGGCCTTTATTAAACAAGCTTTTAATAGCATCACGCAAGTTAACGATAATGTTATGAAAGCCATTCGCGCAGTAATTGGCGGATAATTAAATAATTAATAAAAAAGGAAATTATTATGTCTATTAGTACTGATGTAGCCCTCTCTCAAACTAGTGCTGTTGCGAATTATGCAGACCTCTCTGAGAGTAATTCTCTAGCTGATACGAATGAACTGAACATTCAAGCTTACGACACAGAGTCTGAAGACGCACAGTTAAATAATGATACGTTGAATCAAGCAACCATGAACAGTCTGATGCTTGATCCTAATATGAAGTGTTAACAAGTTAAATAAAAAAAAGGAAGTAATATATGGGATTTGCAGTTAAGAATGACGACATCACAGCAGGAGAAGGGGAGAAGATCTCCACTACTACCAATACGGTACAAGCGCTCACACGTGCGATTGGTTATACAGGATCGCGCGATAGTATCCAAGCTGCACTTGCAAGGATGCAAGCGGCGATATCAGAGCTATCTACTCAAATTGTGGAGCAGTTTCAAAAGAAACAAAATTCAAAGGGTGGAGCTCTGTACGAGATGCAGAAACTAAAGCCTAACCCAAAGGACCCAAACGATAATTATTCGACTGAAATTTCAAAACTCACATCCCGATTTGGTTCTGAACAAGCTGCAAACCAGCAATTGACAAAAGTGATGGACGCGAATAACTCAATTGCCCAAAACGCTTTGAACCAAAACGCCCAAGGTCAACAAGGGGACATGACTTTAATGCAATCGATCCTCGCTGTAGCAGGAAACTTAGTCTCTTTGCTCCGTGGATAACAATTAATAATAAGGATATTTATGGCACCATCAGTAATACAACTTGACGATCTTGACAAAGCACCTATCAGCTTAACGCCGGTAGCAGATGAAGGCGATCCAACATCGCGTGCTGCATTAATGCAGATCATTTACAAGCTCTTACTTCTCATCGGGCAAAATATGAGCAAAATGCAGCAAGCTAATTCTAAGCTGCAGATCGACCAGCAAGTTATCGCTGAGGCTCAAACAAAAGGCGCGCAGGAAAATGAAAACTCTATATTAGCGCAGCTCGATAAGCTTAAAGAAGAGCAAGCGAATGCTGCAATCTGGAACGTTTTCGGATCAGTCATGAAATGGATTGGCGCTGCCCTTGCCGTCGTTCTCGGCGGACTTTTGAGTACAACAGGTGTTGGATTTCTTATTTTACTCGCCGTAACTGCTTTTGTGACAAGTCCTGCCTTTGAAATGACAACGGATGCTTTAGCGAAAGAGCTTGTGAAAATCCCCGGCCTTCCAGAAAACTGGGCTAAGATCATTTCTCAAGTCATTGTTCTCATAGTTGTTACTGTCGCATCAGCAGGGACTGAAACTGCAACAGCCGGTATGAAATTAGGAGCGACGATTGCAGACGATGTCGTCCAAGCAACTTCAGTACTTGCTAAAGTTGTATCTAAAATTAGCACTACATCTGCGACAACCGAAGCCTTTATACAGACACTGATGTCTTCAAGCCTGATCCCGGAGCTCGTGAATGAGATTCCAGGAATGGATAAACTCCCTTGGCTACAAGCTGTCATCTCAGTTGTAGTTCAAATCGTGATTGCTGTGACCGCATTTAAGTTCACGCCCACCGCCGGGGCTGAAGCGGGTAGCTTGCTTTCAAAACTCGGCCCTGATGCGAAGAACGTGCTGGGCTCTTTTGGCGGGCTAACTGTAAGAAACCAGACAATCATTAAGCTAATCATCGAAACAACTGCTGCAGTCTTAAATGGAATTGCAGGCATAGGCTCGGGTGTGAGCAGTCTCAAAATAAGTGATATGCGAGAAGCTATTGCTCCTTTGCAGGCTCTAATCAAATTCGTTCAAGGAATCATGGACATTTTGACAAGGACATCAGAGCTTGGTCAAAAGGGTTTTGACGAAACGATGAAGAAATTGCAGGGGTTGTTTGAAATTAACTTCTCTAGAGATATGGAAGCTTGTGTTAAAGCACAAATTCAAGGTTAAAAAAATTAATAAGGAGTATTTATGACATTTTCATTCCAACCCAGCGCAGCAGCACTTTCTTGGAAGAGCCTCTGTGAAAATATGGATAACGCTATGGAGAGGGCAAAAGCTCTCTTAATGCTTTCCGGAAAAACGACTGAACTGCAAACAAGCCTGACGTTAACGGATTCGAATCAAACTTTAAGCGACTTAACTGACCAAGCACAAGCAGCCCGTCAAGAGGCTTACGGAAAACTAGCGGGTGCAGGCGCCGGAATTGCGGTTTCGTTTGGCACGGTGGCGGGGACTCTCAAGAACTTGGTTGGTACCCAAGGGACTCTGGCTAATAATTCTATGAAAATTGAAGGATTAGATGTTCCAAAGGCTCCAGCTCAACCGCTAAAGACTACAAGCCAGGATCCTTCAGGGATAGACTTCTACCCCCAGCATCCTGGTGGAAATGGTGCTGGTAGAGTAGATGTAGACTCAAAAGTGCCTACTGCTCCTGCTGCATCAAAAAATGCTACAGAAGAAAACGTATCTACTGCGCAAGCAAGACAACAGGTTTGGGGCAAGTTCTGGCAAGAACACGGCAACAACCTTGGTTCATTTTTCAACACCGGGTTTCAAGGTGGTTTTGGTGTTCAGGGTGCTAAGTGGACAGAACAACAAGCGAGAGACAAAGCGCTTGAAGCGGCAACTGCAGGGATTAACTCAGTTATGGGCGCTCTGCAGACAATGACAGCTGCAGCGATTAGCAGTTGTGGTACGGCCTACGATGGTACTTCAGGAGTCTTCACAACGATCATTCAAGTCTCTGCCGTTCGCGGATAAGACACTTGTCATCTTTGTTCAAATCGAGCCCGCACAGGTTGTGCGGGCTTTTTTTTTGACTTAAATTAGATCAAAACGTCATACTGCTTGGCTCCATTTGGAGTTCCATGCCGTTCGTAATCCTTTCATATTCTAGTGCTTGAATTAAGTTCTCTTTTTTTGTAGACTTTAGTCCATTTCCTACTATATATGGTGTGTTTAGAGGGCAAATACTACTAGAGATGGTAGACCGCCCTCTAGAAGTACTAGAGCCCTGTAAAAAACGAGATCGAAGAGATCTCACATAAAAAAGAGTTGTTTATGACAAAAAAATCTACCTCCACACAAGATTTAATCAGCGCCATCAAAGATAAAGGTGGCAAACCTGACATCAGCCGCTTCACAGTGGTTAAGAGAAACGGAACGATTGTTCCTTTTCATCGCGATCGGATCGATCGAGCCATCGACATGGCATTCCATGATACGAAAAAGGTTCCGTTTGAGACGCCGCTGTCCGATGAGTGGCAGCAGGTTGCAAAGCTGGTGGCAGACCGTGTGATCGAACAACTCTATACCTTGGCATCTAAAGGAGCGAGCCTGACAGTGGAGGGGATCCAAGATATCGTTGAGATCACCCTGATGAAAATGGGGCATCACGATGTCGCCCGCGACTATATCATTTATAGAGATCAGCATAAAAATCTGAGGGACGACTCCCCTCTTAAACTCAAAGTCTACCGAAAAGATGGGACGATGGTCCGTTTCAATCCGATGAAGATCGCCTCTTCGATTGAAGATGCCTTTAGAAAGGCAGAAAAAATCGAAGATCAGGCTCCTCCGGAAATGATTGAAGCGGTCAACCGTCTCACAAATCATGTGGTGACAAGAGCCTCTCAAGTCTATGAATCCGGCGAGCCTCTGCATGTCTCAACCGTGCAAGATGAGATCGAGCACTTACTGATGCAAGAAGGGTATTTTAAAGCCGCCAAACACTATATTTTGCAGCGCGCGATTTCAGAAGAACAAGCTCCCACGGCGGTTGAAGAAAGACAGGAAGGAAAACGGCAGTATACCATCACGACAGCCGATGGAAAAACCCGCACCTTAAAAGAGCCCCATATTAAGAGCCGCCTGAAACTCGCCTGCCGCGGACTTGAAAACGTCGATCTAAATGAGCTCTTAGAGTCGGTGCTTCTTAACTTTTATGAAGGAATTAAAGAGAACGAAGTCGATCAAGCCCTCATCATGGCAGTCCGCAGCAAAATTGAGATCGAGCCTGCGTATGCAACTGTTGCAGCAAGGCTTCTGTGCGATGTCCTCTACCGAGAATCGATGGAAATGGGCGCAGGTGAATCAGGCTTTGAGGCAGCTCACCGAACTTATTTTAAAAAGTATATTAAGTTTGGGATATCGGTTGAACGGCTCAACCCTGAGCTTCTTGAGTTCGATCTCGACATGCTGGCAGGCGCCATTGAGCTTAAAAGGGATGATCTCTTCTCTTATATGGGCATACAAACCCTGTATGACCGCTACTTCATCCACCATTTAGATAGACGCCTTGAAACCCCTCAAATCTTCTGGATGCGGGTTGCCATGGGACTGTCTTTGCAAGAAAAAGATAAAAACAAGAGGGCTATAGAATTCTATAACCTCCTGTCGCAATTCAACTACACGTCTGCCACACCGACACTGTTCAATTCAGGAACCACCCATTCTCAGCTCAGCTCCTGCTTCCTCTCCACGGTGATAGATGATTTGTCCCATATATTTAAGGTGATCTCCGACGATGCGCAGCTCTCAAAATGGGCCGGCGGCATCGGCAACGACTGGACCAACGTGCGTGCAACAGGCTCTGTCATCAAAGGAACCAACGGAAGAAGCCAAGGAATCATCCCCTTCTTAAAAGTCGCTAACGACACCGCAGTCGCAGTGAATCAGTGTTTTGCTCCGGATACTCTTATCTATACATCTGAAGGTGTAAAGCCGATCTCGGAAGTGGAAGCCGGCATGCTAGTGCTCGGAGTTAGCGGCGCCTATAAACGGGTGACGGATAAATTCACGTACAATCAAAAAGATCCCATGATCGAAGTGAAAGTTAAACACTCCATCAGCCCGATTGCAGTCACAGCAGGACATCCGTTCTACGCTCTACGGGGCATCCCGCTCGGGCAGTCCAATGAACGGACGCTTCAGTGGATGAGAAAAGGGAAAGTCAATTTTGAGTGGGTAGATGCAGGAGAGCTTAAAACAGGCGACTATGTTGCTCAAATCGTCCCTTCAGAAATGGTCCATGCAGAGGGCGTCACGGAAGACGACGCGCGGCTCTATGGAATTTTACTGGGCGACGGCCATCTTTCAAAAGACGGCCATGAGTGGGGCATCTCCGGAAATCCTCAAAACGATACTCATTTAGAATTCGTCCGCAGCTACTTAAAACAGCGCGGCATCCATTTCTGGGAAACCGGCAGGGCAGACAGCTATATCCAAATACATTGGGCAGCGGGCCGCGGAGCCGTCCGTGATGCGACAACCGGCCGCATTGTCGGAAGCGGAGCCACTACACTCCCCTTCGAATATGACGATCTTTATGATGGCAGCAAGAAAAAACGGATCGCCGCAAGACTGTCTCATCTGCCGAGAAAGCAAACGGTTTCTCTCATCCAAGGACTCATCGAAACAGACGGTAATGTCTCTAGAGGTATAGAGATTACATTTACAAACTCCTCTCAAAATCTCGCAGAAGGGCTCCGTTATCAGTGCCTCCGCTTAGGTGTGCCGACTGCCGGACACTGCCATATCCAGAAAGATGAAACTGCCTGCTACGATGTACGGATTCCAGCGGTGAAAGAAATCGCAGAAAGGGTCGGCTGCAAACCTCTTACAAAACGCAACTGGCTTGCGTGGGATCAGTTTGTGTTCACCCGCGTTAAATCAACAAAATCGATCCCTGTTACTCCTTTTGTCTTTGACCTGAAAGTAGAAGACGACGAGTCGTATATGACAGCGTCGGGACTTGCTCACAACGGCGGAAAAAGAAAGGGAGCGATGTGCGCCTATTTAGAAACATGGCACCTGGACATCGAAGACTTTTTAGATCTTAGAAAAAATACCGGCGATGATCGACGCAGAACGCATGACATGAACACCGCCAACTGGATCCCCGACCTCTTCATGAAACGGGTGCATGAAGGGAGTAAATGGACTCTTTTCAGCCCCTGCGATGTCCCTGAGCTGCACCATATCTATGGAAAAGAGTTCGAGAAGAAATATGTCGAATACGAGAAAAAAGCAGCAAGCGGAAAACTCAAACTCTTCAAAGAAGTCGAAGCTCTTGACTTATGGAGAAAGATGCTGAGCATGCTCTTTGAAACAGGCCATCCTTGGATCACGTTCAAAGACCCCTCTAACATCCGCTCTCCGCAAGACCACGTCGGCGTTGTCCACAGCTCGAACCTCTGCACGGAGATCTTGCTCAACACCACTGCGGATGAAACAGCCGTCTGCAACTTAGGCTCGATCAACCTAGTCCAGCATTGCACGCCGGAAGGACTCAATGAAAAGATGCTGGCGCAGACGATCCGGACAGCGATTCGGATGCTCGATAATGTCATCGATATTAATTTCTATCCGACGGTTGAAGCCAAGAACTCTAACTTCAAACACCGCCCTATTGGCATGGGAATAATGGGTTTTCAAGATGCGCTCTACATCCAAAATATCAGCTACGCCAGCCATGAAGCTGTCGAGTTTGCAGATAAAGCGATGGAGATGATTTCGTATTATGCGATTTTAGCATCTTCTGAACTAGCAAAAGAGCGGGGCACCTATGAGACCTACAAAGGCTCCAAGTGGGACCGCGGCCTGCTCCCGATTGATACGCTCGATCTTTTAGAGAAAGAACGGGGCGGGTTTTTAGAAGTTGACCGCACGGTCCGTATGGACTGGAAGCCGGTGCGCGAATCAGTCAAAAAGTACGGCATGCGCAACAGCAACACGATGGCGATTGCGCCGACTGCGACGATTTCCAACATCACCGATGTGACGCAATCGATCGAGCCGATGTATAAAAACCTCTTTGTTAAGTCGAACCTCTCTGGAGAGTTTACGGTTCCCAACCCCTACCTCGTTGAAAAACTACGCAGCTTAGGGCTTTGGGATCAAGAGATGCTCGACGATCTTAAATATTTTGATGGAGCCATCCATGAAATCGAGAGGATCCCTCAAGAGATCAAGCGCGTCTTCTTAACCGCGTTTGACATCGACCCTGAGTGGATCATTGAGTGCGCCAGCCGCCGTCAAAAATGGATCGACCAAGGACAGTCTTTAAATCTCTATATTTCTGAGCCGAGCGGAAAAAAACTCCATCAGATGTATATGTTCTCCTGGATCCGAGGTCTTAAAACAAACTACTATCTCAGAGCCACTGCGGCCACGCAGATTGAGAAGTCAACCACCGATATCAACAAACGCGGCCTTCAGCCCCGTTGGATGAAAAATAAATCGGCCTCCAGCAATATTAAAGTAGAACGTGACGAGCCCCCCGCTCCAAAAGCCTGCAAGCTAGGTGATGAAACCTGTGAAAGCTGCCAATAATAAGAACTTGAGGTTCCCAAATTTTGTGCTAGGACATTTCCCGACTCCATGAAACGCCTGCTGCGTTGCCCTGCTTCGCCAACCCCACAAGGGGGTTGTCTGCATCGGGTTCCCTTCGGCGCCTTGCATCCGTTTTCCTGGAGCGGGCCTGCCCTAGCAGAAAATTTGGGAAACTCAAGTAAAAGAGGATAAAAAAATGACAAAAGATACAAGTAAACGAGTCAAAGCCGACTTAAAAAAACTGATCAACTGCAACCAAGTTGACGTCAACCAACTCATGCCCCTCAAGTATAAATGGGCCTGGGAACACTATCTCAACGGATGCGCCAACCATTGGATGCCGACAGAAGTGCCGATGGGAAAAGACATCGAGATTTGGAAATCAGATCAGCTCAGCCGCGACGAAAGACTTGTAATCCTGCGCAACT
>JBGPMV010000030.1:0-12613 GCA_041487155.1 Rhabdochlamydiaceae bacterium | reverse complement strand
TTCGATTGCTTTAAATGCGTCCTTAGAAGCTGGAGTCTTGTCGACTCCTTCATTTGTTGCTGAAAAATCCGATGAAATAGATGCCATGGGCATCGATTTTACCATATTCAAGATTAAAGATATTTATTTATAGTTGCATAAAACAAGTAGTTTTTTTAAAAGGAGCTTGAACTCAAAGGAAGTGTAATGAACCTTATCCGTGCTTTTACTGTGCTGGTCTTAATTCTATTTGCTGTCTTCTACTCGGACAAGCTGCTGGGCTTTATCTCATTGAATGATGTGATGTCCCAGGACGAACAGAGGAAAACAGGGGTCTCTCAGCTGACCAGTGCACAAAAGCAAGAGCTTGAACAATGGATGAACAACACCTTTGTTCTCAAGATGGTGTCTTCTACGGCTCCCTTAACTCTTCAAGAAAACATCCAAGGCGGGGCCCAGCTTCAGCTGAGCGATGGATCTGTCTATGAAATCGCTCCGACAGATCAAGCAAAAGCGACTTTCTGGCTCACCCCCATAACGATGACGGTTTCCCAGAGCAATGATCCGATGTACCCGGTTCTTTTGACCAACACCTTAAGCGGTGTTAGCGTTCGTGCTAAACAAGTCAAACCGGCTAGTTCAAGCCAAACACCTTAATTCATAAACTATTTAATATCAACAACTAATTAGTTTAATTGATTATTTAATCTATTATTGGTTATAATAATTAAAACAATATATTAACTATGTCAAGTATAACAAACAAGCCAGCGCCTAGCGCTTTACACGAAACGACTAATACTAAGAGGGTTGCACCTGAAAACAGCAGGTCATCTTCCTCTAAGAGGATCGTTTTAACCCCTTCAAAATCAGCAACTAATATAAGAGAAAAGGGGCATGATTGCACAACCATAGAAGACGATTATACAGCAACTAAAGTCAATAAAAGGCTACAGGATTCAGCAGTCCTATTAGCTTTTGCCTATGCATTTGATTGTGAAACCGGAAGAGGTCCAACCCGCTATAACGGGAATAGTTGCAGCTGCGGCGGGTGCCAAGCAGGGCATGCGGCGCTTACACCCACTCTCTACGATAATATTTTGGACATCATCTCTGAAAAACTCACTCAATTTAAACTAAGCGATCTAGATCCACACCTACAGTCGTATATGCAAACTCGGTTTGCTCCAACTTTAGAAGAGTGCGAAAAGCTATCATCGGACGATGTTGACGTTCGAAATGCAGCTTTTAAGCAAATCATTTCAAGGCTAACCGAAGAAGAGAAGAAGGGAACCTTTGTCAATACTTTGACTGAAAAAGCTCGAAATGCCACCTATGATAATCCAACCTCCTCCAATCGCTTTGATTCTCATTTAGAGAGAAGCTTAAGACCCAAAGAAGATGAGCTTGCAGCTGAAAAGGGAGAACCCATTCAGGCGCTTCTAAGACTACAAGCCGAATATCGCCGGCTGGTTGAAGTTGCAATCCCAAACTTAGAGGCCCACTATGTGAAGCTGGACAACCTTCATAAGGCATGGGATACCATGATTGGCATACAGATCAAACTTCAAGGATTAGACGTTAAATCTGATGAATATAAAGCTGAGTTTTTGAACTATTTTTCGGCTATTGGCGCTTTTCTTCAAGCAAGAGAAATATTTTTCCAAAAATCAGAGGGGGCGCCTTCATTCAATGCTTTCAAAGAACGCTTATCAAACACTCAATCACCTTATGCTTTGAAAGAACTGCTCAAGCTCGTCAAGGAAGGTGAAATTGATGAAGCCCATGACTACTTTTCGAAAAAACAAAAAATTTTACAAATTGACCCTGCAATCGATAATGATTTTATAGAGTCGCGTGCCGAAATCGGTAGAACAATTCATGAAGCAAAGCTTCACCTCAAAGTCCTCGATCAAAAACCTGAGGAAATTAATTTCATGTTAAAACACCATTTTGGAGATCTCAATCCAGAGACAAAAACCCTCATCACACCTACAAAAGAAAAAATGCAGCAGAGTTTTCTCCGCCTGATGCCCACCCTAACGCCGGAGCGTAAAGATTTAAAGAAAAACAAAGCGGGACAGCCCAAAGTTTTATTCTTTTAATTGACACTCAGGAATTACATGGAATCGTAGAAAATCTACTAAATCCTCATCCGCAATTGTACGATTAGGATCCTTCATAATCACTTGATAAGCACGATTGAAAAGCACGATTTTTTCTTTGGCATTGATCAGGCCCTCATCATAACAATCTATCACGATTGAAAATAGGGTGGTTAAGGAACACCCATAGTCTGTAGTGTCCTCGCTTCCTTCATAAACCGACATCCATTGAATTAAACGCTCAAAAGCGTCGAGGCTGGTTTGTCTAGCTAACTTTCCTTGCCTTTGCAGCTCAACCTCTTGATGAGTGATCTCATGGACCGGGGAGCGAGTTGTCACACCCACTCGCTGAAAGCTCGTCATCACTCTTCCTGAGAGCTCCTGAAATTCTTCTTCCGAAATAACCTTCTGATTTAGCAGAGTTTTTCCAAGAAATTGGACCAAATTAACAGCTTCGTTGTTATCGGCGTGGTCAGAGGAAACCCATTCAATCAGTTTTGTGCAATGATCCAGGCCCTCTAATTTAGACGGCGGTGTTCTTTGGGTTTCGATGATAAACTTTGTCGCTGCGATCACGGGAATTGAAGTTACTTTCACGACCAATCCTTTTTTTAACAGCTAAAGCTTAAAATTTTACATTAAATAAGTAAACATTTTCGTTGTTCTTTGCCCGGCAAAGGTGCTAGACTTTTTGCAAAAAGGAGTCTCTATGAGTCTAGAAGCCTATTCTGCATCGTTACCACCTGCCAGCAGCCTAAAAAGACATCACTCCGCTTATGCTAGCGGCCAAGACATTCCGATGACCCGTACAAAATCCGAAGAGGCAATGGCCAAAAGAGTCAAACAAGCCGCAAAGGATCATAATTTGGTTCCCAGCGAGCTTCCGATTGGCGCGCCTACACGCGCAGTAAAAAAAGTTTACTTGAATTCCCAGGCGAGTTCTTATATTGCGGGCCGCATCGTCAATGAAGATACGCATGAAATGATCTCAACCCCCTACGGCGAGATCTTTGCGATTTGCGACGGGCACGGCGCTTTCGATCGTAAAAAAGTAAGAGAAGGGAAACCGCAGCTAGGAAAAGAGGCCTCCCAGCTTGTTGCTTCTTCCATTAGAGAAGACCTCTTAAAATTCATCAAAGAGTGTAATTTTGACACAAAAAGGGCATTTGAGCTTTGGGCCGATAAAGTCCAAGCAAAAATGCCGGAAGTCATTGCAGGATCGACGGCTGTCGTCGGTTTTTTCGAAAGAATCAACCATCATTTTCACGTTGCAACAGTGGGCGACTCGGAAGCTATTGTTTTCCGCATGAAAGATGGAGTCATTCATCCAATCCCCATGTCGCCTGAGAACAATTGGGCGACCCCTGATTGTGTGGAGCGGATCAAACAAATCCTGGAACCTGAAGTTTTTGAAAAATGGGAAAAACTGCCTACAAAAGAGAGACGTTATCCTCCTGATGAAGGAGTCAATCTTGCCTGTTCATTCGGCGATCGATTAATGACCTATCAAGATAAAGTCGCCGTTTCTTACAAGCCCGATTGCTCGCTGCTTCAACTTCAAGTGGGCGATGTTATTTTAATTGGGTGCGACGGTGTTTTTGACTTTGCAGGAATTGATGAGCTCATCGATAAAGTGATCGGGCCGTGTTGGAATGACCCCAAGGCCTACCTTGCCGAGCGCATTGCGATGTATGTTATACAAGATAAAAAAAGCACCGATAATGTGACTGTGATCACTGTTCGAGTAAGCTCTCAAATCGAGATTCGAGCATCGCAAGCCTCAACAGAAGAGGAAGCGCCTCTGTGGGCAGCTCTTGAAACTAACGGCGCATGAAAAAACGATGATTTTGGGTCAGTTTGACAGCCGCTAAAGCGGCCGTAAGCCCCGCTCCCGAGCACATCTATTTAGATTCTTTCAAAAACTCTTGGAACTGATCTTGCATCGATCTTGGAACGACTTCTTGGATTCCAGATTTATCGTACATGAGAAAATAGGTGCAAGCTACCATAATGCCGAGAGCCGGACTGAAAAGAGCGATGACGAGCGAAATACCGCATACGCCTGCTCTTTTTAGAGCGAGCCAGCTTTTCTGAAGCTGACTCTTAGATTTTCCAAACGTCACTAAAAACAGAGAGATGAAAAGAGCCATCTTGCACAAAGTCCATGCAGCCCACGCCAGATCCCCGATGAGCAGCACGAAAAAGAGAATGCGGGCGGTCATCGAAGAGAAAAATCGATCTTTCGGAGTCTCACTGGAGATCGAGCCTTCTTCTGTTTCTTTAACATCTGAGATATCAATGATTGGCATGCTTTCTTCCTAAGTTTGTTAATTCCGCTGCTACACGGTCGTTGAACACTTGATCTATAAAATAATCGATCCGGGCATTAAAACTCATTGCATTTTGTCTGGCGGTCCTCTTTTTCAATGACAGCGATGTTTAGATGTTTCATATCAAGTTAAAATTTGTATTTACCAACTTGCCGATTCCCACGCAACTATTTTTAATTGAGAGTTATCCGTCTCCTTGGTATCCTAAGACACTAAAAGAGGAATTTTATGCCCAGACAATGTCAAGTAACCGGAAAGATCCCGGTCCGCGGTAATAGTTATGCGATCCGTGGAATTGCAAAAAAGAAAAAAGGGGTCGGCCTTAAAATTACAGGTATCAAACGACGCCGATTCAATCCCAACCTAATGAAAAAACGTTTCTGGCACCCTGAAGAGAAGCGGTTTATCACGATCAACGTCACTGCCCATGGCATGCGCCGGATCGATAAATTAGGTTTTGCTGCTGTCGCCCGCCAAATGCGCGCACGTGGCGAAAAAATCTAAATTACTACTCCTTCTAGTAAGTTTTACCGCCTTGTATGGATTTTGCATCAAGGCGGCCCTTTCTCCTACTTTACCCTCCCCTTCTGAGCCCCTTGTGTTCTACTCCAACCAAACGCGCGACGATTTGCGTCTCGTTTTAAAAAAAAGTTTTAGCAAAGCCGCACGCTCCATTGATATATGGATGTATACGGCAGCAGACACCCTCCTCTTAAACCAGCTGCAAAAAAAAGCCGCACAAGGAACAGACGTCCATATCCATTATGATAAACGCGGCGGCACCCCCGACCTCTCCGTCCTGCTTCACCCCGAAGCTGTCAAAAGTAAAGGCCTCATGCACCGCAAGATTGTGATTATCGACGACAAGACCGTCTACTTAGGATCGGCCAACATGACCACTTCATCCCTACAGCTGCATGATAATTTATCTGTCGGCATCTATGATCCCCAAATGGCCGTGTTTTTAAAATCACCCACAGCAAATACTTACATGTTTGATACGGGGGTTTTATGGCTGCTCCCTGACTATTCTGCCCTATACGCGATCCAAGATAAAATCGATGCCGCGCGCTCCTCGATTTTTGTAGCGATGTTCACGCTGACGCAGACCGATTTGATCGAGGCTCTTGTCCGTGCAAAAGAGCGAGGCGTCCGGGTCAAAGTCGCTTTAGATCGCTACACTGCGCGCGGCGCGAGCAAAAAAGCCGCAGAAAGACTCAGCGCTGCCGGCATTGAACTCTTTTACAGCTCCGGCCTTCCGCTACTGCACCATAAATGGGCCTACATCGATTCCCAAGAGCTGATACTGGGTTCCACAAACTGGAGAGAGGCCGCCTTTCGGAAGAATGACGATCTTCTCCTCTTCTTAAACACTCTCACCAAATCCCATAAGGCCCGGATTGAATCGCTCATCTCAGCAATTGAAATGGAATCATCCAAGTGATATAAGAAAGATATGTCGCTGCTTGCAATGACCTTTTCCCTGTTCTTGCTGATGGACTCCGTTGGAAACGTCCCGCTCTTCATTTCAATCTTGAAAAACATTCCGCCCTCAAGGCACTTGAAGATTATTTTCCGTGAGCTGCTCATCGCTCTCTGTGTCATGATCGTTTTTCATTATGTGGGAGATCTCTTTTTAAGCGCGCTCCAGATCCAGCAATACACCGTCCTAGTCTCCGGAGGCATCATCTTGTTCCTCCTTTCGCTCAAAATGATCTTCCCCAAAGGCCGCGATCCCGATACAGACATTGGAAAAGATAAAGAGCCGTTCATCGTTCCCCTTGCCATTCCGCTCGTTGCAGGACCTGCCGTTCTGGCAACGATCATCCTCTATTCCCGCCAGCAGCCCGACACCTACCTCACCATCACAGCCATCATCCTCGCATGGTCGATTTCCACACTCATTCTCCTTTCATCGGCCTTTCTCAACAAAGTCCTCGGCACGCGCGGCATCCTCGCCACCGAAAGGCTCATGGGCCTGATCTTAACCATGATGTCCGTGCAGATGTTCTTGGAAGGGATTTCTCAGTTCACTCAGGCGCAGTAAGCTGAGCTTGGAGAACTTTCACTCTATTTTTCAGCTCTTTTGGACGCAGCGGTGTCGGCGGCTTGACCATTCGATAGAAAACGGATAGCTTGCCTATAAAATCATGTTCGGGTCTAACAAAAACAACATGTTCATGGAAATGAGGAACAGTTTGTCCTGCAAGGGAGCCTGTTTTGCTATACCGATAGTAAACGTGCTCAGGATAATGCTTTATAAGCGCATCGGCAAATTTCTGCACTTCATCAAATTCATCCTGTGTCAGCTCTGTCAGTTTTTCTCGATGTGCTTTGGTCACGAGTAAGTAGTGAAGCCCCTCTTTTCCAATCGGAGCATAGTTATACAGAACTTGAATATGCCTCCCTTCCCAAATCCGTTGGGACTCAATCACTTCTTTTTTACAAAAAGCATCTATACTGCTCCCGCTCAGGGTGTGTGAATTTGGACTGGCAGCGACTGTGCCCAATCGATCCTTCTGTGAAAACTGCTGGCGCCCATAGGTTGCGCGCGTTACAACTTGCAATTGATGAGCAAAGGCCCGAATCCTATCCCAGAAAGAGCTTTGATTTCCAAACGTCGGGACCATCTCCCAACCCGGGTCTCCACTAGACCGGTAGACCAAGTAATTATAAATTCCGTGCTTCTCCCAAAAACGAGCCACTTTTTGCATCATTGCAAAAAGTTCTTGCGAATTTGCTTCCCCTTTTCGCTCAATTAAAAGGGAATTAGACGACAAAGCGGTCTGCGGAATGGAGATTTTCCAATCCGTGCCTTCATCGATGCAATCAACTGATGAAACCATTGACATGAATCTATCCCTGAATGATCAATTTTTGATTTTTGATGTATTTTTTCTCAGATTTTAAAGCCGCTTCGCAGGACATACTTGAACAAGTAGGCCAAGAAGCGGCTTTAAAATATGAGGAAAAAGACGCGAAAAGCGAAAACTGATCATTCAGGGATAGATTCATAGAGAAAACATTCTACATGTTCTGATAAATCGAGAAAAGCCTCTCTTTTGTTAAATCTTTTTTATCTTTTATATCTAAGATTACTTTGCCACGGCTCAGAGCAATCACCCGATTTCCATAGAGAAAAGCATCGTCTAGATTGTGGGTCGTCATGATAGCCGTCAGTTGATTGTTTGAAATGACTTCATGGGTCAGCTGCATGAGCGAACGTGCTCGCTGAGGGTCTAGGGCGCTTGTGTGCTCATCTAGAAGAAGGAGAGGAGGCAGGCACCAGACACTCATTGCAAAGCCTAGCGTTTGCCGCTCTCCCCCTGAAAGTGCATGAACCGGCTCATCGAGCTTATCTCTTAGGTTATACGCCTGAAGAGTCTGGGCAATTTTTTCTCTGCTTGGTTTAGTTTTTTGATTGCGGCATGCAGCAATCAGGCAATTTTCTAAGACGCTTAAATGGGAAAACGTCGTTAAGTTGAGATCTTGCGTGAGTGTCACAATCTCTTTGGCACGCTCGTCAATAGGGAGATTTACAAGAGACACCCCCTTAAAAGAGATTTCGCCAACGGTGGGTTTAGATAATCCGTTAATCATTTTAATCAGAGAGCTTTTTCCGGAGCCATTGCTTCCCAGCAAAACAATAAAATCCCCCGGAAAAATCTCCAGCGAGATGTCACTGAGTATCGGCTCTTCTTTGGAAGGCACCTTTAGACTTAAATTTTGTATTGAAAGGAGTCTCATACGGTTCTTTCTCGAAGGGTTGCGAAAAAACCGATCAAAGAGACTCCCATCATCATCCGTAGATAGACAGGATCCAGCCCAAAGGAAATCAAACTATTCACAACAAAAAAGTAGATGCAAACTCCAATCAGACAGAAGAAAAGCTTTAGAGCTTTGTCAAAGCGATGCCGCTTAAAAAAGTAGCCATAGAGCTGCTCTCCGATGATAACAGTGCCGAGCGCAATCAAAATCATGCCTGTCCCCATGCCAATATCTGCATATCCGCTGGCTTGTGCAGTCAGGGTTCCGCAAAAGCCGACAAGGCCGTTGCTCATCGATAAACCGACCATCCGATATACATGCGACTTTTTTGCAGAGAGATAAAGCAGTGTAGAATTGATACCAAAGGCATAGAGCATCAGTCCTAAACGGGATTTCAGCAGAAAAGCAACACCTGCAAGGCTTGCAAGAGAAACGATGGATAAAATCGCAAGTTTTGAGCCTTCATTAGGAAAAATAGAAGGATGGTTATAGAGGGAAAGGTTGGGCTTTCCCATGAGTTTAAGCGTGACAGTGTTCAAAATAAAGACCAGCAGGATGCCTGCAATCAGAGGGTTTAGCTGCAGCTTTGACTGAAGAAGACTCACAATCACTCCTGCTACGCTGCCGGCGCACGCTCCAGCTATCATCGCAAGATACGGGCTTGCGCCCGCATGGATGAGTGTCGCATAGGTAGCCGCTCCCAAGACAAAACTCCCATCCGTTGTCAAATCGGGAATTTTTAGAACGACATAACTGATGTAAATCCCTAAACAGAGCGGCAAAAACAATAAACTTTGTTCGATGATGTTTAGGAACATGGCTCTCCCCTAAGTTCTATTGGATAGCCGCACTTGAGCGCCGCTCTTTCAAGGGCTGGAACGTCGACTCCTTGTTTTAGGCACGCCTCTTTATTCACAAAAAGAGGAAAAGGCCCCTCCATTGTTTGAGGAGCCCGCTCTTGTGCTCCGTCCAAGATTTTCTGAATCATCTGTCCGCCCTGACGTCCTATATCGGCTTCCTTTACACCTATTGCAAAAGCTCCTCCTCCGATAATTGAGCCTTCATCTGAGGTCATCACAGGAATTTTTAATTTTTCTGCTTGCCGAACAACTGTCTGGATTCCGCTGACAACGAGATGATCTTTTAAAACAAAGATCGCTTGGCTGTCGTTGGCAATGGCGTTTCCTGCCGTATAGAGCTCGGAGTGGGATTGCACCATCAGCTTTTGCACTTCGATGCCGTTTGCTGCTGCTGCCTGAATCGTTTTAGGAATTTCAGCCGCAATCTTTTCAGAAGAGCTGTAAAGCAGGGTGATTTTTTTAATCTCGGGGAACGCTACATGGAGAAAGTTCAACGCCTCCTCTGCGGATAGTTGATCTTTCAAACAAGCGGTTTGACCCTCAATCTCTGCTGCCAAACAGACCACTTCGCACTCTTTAGCAAGGCTGAGCGTCATTTGTGAAGCTGCAGTCCCGATCGGAACGATGACATCGCATCGATCCCTCATGAGCTGCTGGATGATGGTTTTTTGGAGCGTGGCATCTCCTTGGGCATTCATCACTTTTACAACCGTATTTGTGCCGCTTAGCGTCTCTTTAAGCCCACGTACAATGTCATTTAAAGCTTGATGCTCCATGGGGACCACGACGCCGATCACCTTCTCCGCGCGCTCTTTGGGCGAAAAGGTGAAATAAAGCGTAGCAACCAAAGCAAATACAAAAAATAAAATAATTTTTTTCATAAAAATCCTTAAATTTGAGGGTTAAAAAAAGAAAGCGTTACCGTCGCCACGCGATGGTAAAAAATAAATTGAATAGACAGTTGAGCTTTTGTATCGATTTGCTATTGGAGCACAGAAGTTGAGATTCCATCTACTTTCCTTGTATATGTAAGACATTACAACATTACAAATTTATTGTCAAATCCATCCCCTTGAAAAGCGTTAGTATGCTATAATGCCTCTATGAAAAACTTGAAACTCATCGTAGCATATGAAGGGACGGCTTATTTGGGCTGGCAGAGGACGGAAATGGGGCCCAGCATTGAGGGGGAGCTTCAAAAAGTCTTGGAGCAGATTTTGCAGCATCCGGTGAAGCTGCAGGCGGCAAGCCGGACCGATGCAGGAGTCCATGCCGAGGGTCAGGTTGTCAACTTTTTTACTTCGAGGAAGGTGGACGTAGAGCGCCTTAAAAAGAGCATTAATGGCCTGCTTCCCGAAGATATCCGCATTGTGGGGATCGAAATGATGCCAGACGGCTTTCATCCGACGTTGGGCGCTAGAGGCAAGGAATACCACTACTCGCTTTGTTTGGGCTCTATTCAGCTGCCATTTTATCGAAAATTTTCGTGGCACTTTGTCAAACCCGTTGATATGAACAAGATGAGGGAAGCGGCGGCCTTTTTGATTGGGAAACACGACTTTTCTGCTCTGACAAATGAGAAGCAAGACGATAATATGCGGGAAGTTTTTCATATAGAAATTGAAGAGGCGGGATCTAATCGCCTACGAATTCGCGTGGCAGGAAACCATTTTCTTTATAAAATGGTGCGCAACATTGTCGGAACGGTGGTGTACGCAGGCTGCGGGATGCTGAGCATAGAAGAGGTCAGATCTCTTTTAGAAAACAGAGATCGCACAGCCGCAGGGATGACTGCTCCGGCACAC
The DNA here is from genome assembly GCA_041487155.1 of Rhabdochlamydiaceae bacterium. GTDB lineage: Bacteria > Chlamydiota > Chlamydiia > Chlamydiales > Rhabdochlamydiaceae > PALSA-1444. The sequence goes on along the minus strand of JBGPMV010000030.1, from coordinate 1,766 downwards.
GGATTAACCTTAAAGAACGTTTATTATGATTGAAAGAAACGACCCTTGTTGGTGCGGCAGCGGAAACAAATGGAAAAAATGCCATTACCCTATTCAACCTGCACACGATTTTAAAATGCTGGCGCAAAGCTACAAGAAAAAATACGGAATCATTTTAAAAACCCCTGCGCAAATCCAAGGGATCCGCAATGCCTGCCGCCTGGCTGCGACAATTTTGAAAAAAACCTGCGAGATGGCAAAAGAAGGGGTTACCACGGATGAACTCAATACCTTTGCCGAAGAGCTGCATAAAAAAGCAGGAGCAATCCCTGCATCGCTCGGCTACGGAGAGCCTCCGTTTCCCAAAGGCATCTGCACCTCGCTCAATGAAGTGATCTGCCATGGCATACCCGACGGGCGCCCTCTGCAAAAAGGGGACATCCTTAACATCGATGTCGCTTGCATTTTAGACGGCTTTTACGGGGACTGCAGCGCGATGGTGATGATCGGACCTGTGGATGAAGAGAAGAAGCGGGTTGTAGAGGTCTCTAAAGAATGCCTCCGAAGAGCGATCGTAATTTTAAAACCGGGCGTTTTAGTCTCGGATATTGGACAAGCAATCGAAGATTATGCACGGGCCCACAACTGTTCTGTGGTGAACCAATTTGTCGCGCATGGCGTCGGCCTAGAGTTCCATGAGCCGCCGCAAGTTCCGCACCACTACAACAATCTGTCAATTCCACTAGCTGAAGGGATGACTTTTACAATCGAGCCGATGATCAATGCAGGCGTAAGATCGGCAGTCATTGATCCGATTGATCAGTGGACAGCGCGGACATCGGATGGACGGCCGAGCGCTCAGTGGGAGCATACGATTTTAATCACAAAAGAAGGTCACGAGATTCTAACTTCTTCTTAGCGAGTTCGTTTTTGGTATCAGAGAGCTGCTTTTTGAGCTGCCGGTTGATGGTCTCTGTTTGGCGGCGTTCCATGTCGAACAAATCGGGCTCCATCTTTGAGAGATTGAGTTCATTCAGTTTGCGCTCTTTTTGAATCAGTTGCTCGGCGAGGTTGTGATTTTCACCTTTAAGCTTTTCAATCTCTTGCTGATGGACTTCGACAAGCTTCTGGTACGAATGGCATCTCTCTTCAGAGCGAATGGTTTTCTGCTGGATTTTTTGCAGTTCTCGATTGAGGCCGTCGATGGTTTGTGAAGCCTCTCTTTGCTGCTCATCCATGCGCATCTGCCACTTTTGTGTTTCATCTATGGGAGCGCTAGCCGGTTTTTCATCTTTGTAGAACAGCACAAAGAGGGCCGATGCAAGCGCTACGCCGGAGCCCAGCGAAATCCAAGAGATCGTCTCCCGTTGAACGATGACCCAAATCATCGTTAATACCCCTAAAATAACGCCAGTCCACTTTAACATTCCATCAACCTCCCTAAAATGCGTCCCATCGCCAAAAAACCGTCTTGCATCTGCTTAAGGCCAAAATGTTCATTGGGCGCATGGATGTCGTCAGAATCTAAACAAACGCCCACCATTGCGACCTCTCCGCCGACCGCTTCGCTCAGGTCCGCAACAATCGGAACCGATGCGCCGCACAGCATTTTTTGGCACGGTTTTCCAAAAACATCAGCATACGCATCGGAGCAAAGGTGCGCAAGCTTTGTGTGAGGAGAGGTTCGAACGGGCTTTCCGCCATGATCATGCGTGACTGTAATTTCTATTCCGCGGGGCGCCTCTTTCTTTAAAAACTCGGTGACGCACTTCACAATTTTTTCCGGA
>JBGPMV010000029.1:0-12668 GCA_041487155.1 Rhabdochlamydiaceae bacterium | reverse complement strand
GCCATCGCCGGCATGGAAAAAGGCAAGCCCGGCGAGCGGTATGTCATCTCCGGCATGTGGAAAACCATCAAAGATCTCGCCTACCTTGTCGAAGAAGCCACCGGCGTGCTTCCTCCCAAATTCACCTCTCCCCATTGGCTTGCCAAAATGGGCGTCCCCTTCGTTAAGGCCATGAGCAAACTCACCCACACTCCCCTTCTTTACACCTATGAAACCCTCGAGGTTCTCGTCCGCTGCAACCGCAACATCAGCTCCCTCAAAGCCCGCAGAGAACTCGGCTTCTACCCCCGCCCCCTCTCCGAAACCCTCAAAGATACATTTGAGTGGTATAAAACCTCCGGCGCCATCGTTTAAATACCTCAAATTCAAATTTTTTCTTCACTGCGCTTTTTTGTTTGTGATCATTATAATTTTTTCATTTCAAGGAGTACTAGATGAACATAGTAATTGTAAGCATAAACGCAGGATCTTTCTTGGGCGGAGCCATTTCAAAATATATTTGGATAAGACCTGAACTAAACTCTTCCGGTTTAAAAACCTTAGCCCAAGGCGGACTTTGGGGAGTTGCAATACAAATCGCAGCCTTAGGTATTAGCAGATTGGCAGCAAGAACTGTTCCAAACCCGCGTACTCCTGAAGAAGAGGAGGAATACAAATTAAAGGCTCGAGGCCGAGCGAAGCTAGGATATATTGCTTCTGTCATTGCCGGCGTTCCTGTATCCGTTGCCATAGGACAGCTATTAGGTATTAAAACTACATATCCAGAAGCTGGAATCACAGCTCTATTATCGACAATTGGAGGTATCTTTACGGGACTTGCATTTGCACGCATGGCACCTAATGAACACTAGTAAACACACGTCTCTGACATGCATTTCGTTTTAGATTTTTAATGCATGAAGTTATAGACTCGTGAGCTACAAAATGGAGTGTCACATATGGCCATACAATCTCTAGGCGTGATAACGGGAACTTTCTTTGGCGGAGCCCTTGCTAAATATATTTGGATTAGACCAGAGCTAAACTCTTCCGGTTTAAAAACTTTGGCCCAAGGCGGACTTTGGGGAGTTGCAACACAAATCTTTGCCTACAATCTTGCAACGCCTCTATTCCAGAAGCTAATCCCAGGCACAGCACAAAGATCAGGACGGGATCAGAAACCAGCTCCTATAGCACTCGCTATGACTGCCCTTGCATGCGCGGCCGTATACGTCTTCATAAATCGGCAATGTGGTGTTCAGGTTGATCTTAAAGAAGCCAGAAACATGGCTCTATTATCGACAATTGGAGCTATCGCGGTTGACGCTGTATTTGGTTCCTAGTACACACACGCTTCTTTCCAGTAGGGATGTGAAAGGTCTTTTTCGTACTCCCCTGAGGCTTCATTATAGATCTTGATAGGGCCGATGTTTTCGCCGTACCGCTCTTGCAAAACTAAAGTTTAAGATTCAAACTTTTTAATTGCGGAAGGCAGTCCTACTCTCATGAAAAATCTTGCAAAAGCTTGAGCAAAGTGCTCAAGATAGGGAGAATTTAGTCTTCTACGTTTTTGCATTTTTGTAACTTCTCGCACCAAGAACCCAAAGGGCAGGCTATAAATTTGACGAAAGTCAACTACCAGCGAAGAAGCATTATCATCTGGACCATTAAAGCTTGCCAGCATATGCAAACCTTCCATTCTACCGTTTCGAACTGATTCCCATTTGCCTTTTTCCTTAAATTTCGGATTAACACTTTGCATTTCCTCTAAAGTGTAGATAGGACTCAAAGCAACAAAGGGGGCTTTTTTATTCTCAAGATCACAGGATTGAGTAAGAATAATCACACTTCTTTCTTGGATTTCTATTTCGCTTTCGGCCCCCACTAAAGAATTGAAATTATCACCAATTACAGGCACAGGGCAATTCTCCAGATAATCTCCTTGAAGAAGATCATCTCCTTGTATTTCGACCCACCAGCTCAAGTCTTGCTTTATAATCTCGTTAGAATATGTAATTCCCATAACTGGTAGGCTTGCCCTTAGATCTCTGAGAAATGCGCACTTTCATTTTATAAGTTCGTTTTGCCTTTGGATAGGCATAGTCAACTATAGACTCTATAGAAGGTTCAATATTTCCATCAAGTACGCTTGTTCTGCTGGCACTATTATAAAGAGTAATACCGAGCATTGCCGATTCACTAATAGCCGTACGAATTTGATTACTTTCAGGACTCACTCCACCAGCAGAAAGAGAGAAAGCAATGAGAAGAACACTTGGCGCACATGCTTTTGATTTAATTTTCATAGAATTAATTCCCGCGTTTTATCAGTAATTGAACTTTCAAAAAATTGGTTTTTTTTTTCATGCAAAACATCTAAAAAATCCCAAACTTTGCTCGTATAGGCCCGCTTCTCTTCATTAAACAAGTCAAAATCAAGCAAAATTGAAACGATGTCCGGCTTAGATGGAGCAACTAAAGCCTGCCTAACAACCATTACACTTTTTATCTCATCCAAGGTAAGAATAGATTGCATTGTAAAGGCATTTAAATCAAAGGTAGAAGGCAATTGAGGATAAATTTTTAGATAATCCGTCAATTCGACCGAAGGTCCAGGAAAATCAAAACGATTAATAAATCGTAATGCTATTCTTATAATTTCATCTGAAGGCCTGGCATCAAGAAAAATATTTAAACTCTTTCGAGCTTCAGAGATAAAACTATCCCATCCTCCATAAGGTGCTAATTGACTAAAAGCAAAACTGTCAGGCTTTAAATGAAGAATATTTTTTTCACTCTGAGACGAAAAACGCAGAATTTCATGTGATATGACTGAAGGCGAAGTCAAATTATTATTCATGCCTATCCTGAATTCACTATGAATTTGCTTTTTCACATTAGGATAGTTATTTGAAAATTTGCCTTGTATTGAGGACTCTAACGATTGGAAATCAAAGCTTTCTGTATCAGCAAACCTGAATTCAACTATCGCCTCAATAATAGGCGCTTTCTTATAGGTTCTTCTAGCAGAAGACAGTTCAACCATTTAAAACCTCTAAAGTACCCTTAAATTTTTAAGAATTATTCTCATACCAAATACTAACAAAAAAACTCTACGAAGTATATCTTAAAAAAAATTACGTAATGCGTCTTCAAGGCCCGCAGAGAACTCGGCTTCTATCCCAGCCCCCTCTCCGAAACCCTCAAAGATAAGTTCGAGTGGTATAAAACCTCCTGCATCATCCTTTAATTTTAGATTTTTAATGCCTGAAGTTATAAAATTTTGAGCTACAAAATGGAGTGTTACATATGGCCATAGAAACTCTAGGGATAGGAATGAGAGCTTTCTTAGGCGGAGCCATTGCTAAATATATTTGGATTAACCCTGAGCTAAACCGTTCCGGTTTGAAAACCTTGTCCCAAGGCGGACTTTGGGGGATAGCTCTACAAATCACAGCCCTCGTTATTGGCGCCCGGATAGCAAGGATTATTCCAAAGCCCGGTACTAGTTTTTTAGAAAAGAAGTCGCAGGCTGAAAACCGAACAACACTAGTACATTTTGGAACTGTCATTGCCTGCTTTTCAGCATCCGTCGTCATAGGTCAGCGATTGGGTATAAAGACTACATATCGAGAAGCTGGAATCACGGCTCTATTATCGACAGTTGGACTTATCTTGGCTGCCATGCCATTTATACCCAAGCGCACCTAAGGAGCGCTGGATCTAGTACACACACGCCTCTTTCCAGTAGGGATGTGAAAGGTCTTTTTCGTACTCCCCTGAGCCTTCATTATAGATCTTGATAGGGCCGATGTTTTCGCCGTACCGCTCTTGCAGGTAGAGCTTGGTTTGGTTAGGAACGCAGACTTCGATTCCGTCGAAATCAGCTTTCCGTAAAGGGAAAATAGTCTCATAGGCTGTCGGTTTTGTAAAGCGGCGCTCATAGGTCTTCCAAGCCTCTGTCATGAGGCTGCTATCCATGAAAGAGACAAAGTAGGTCAGAGTCTTGTTGTCGGGATCGATCGTGTAGTTGTAGACATCGATGTGGTTTCGATTTTCTTTGAGAAAGACTCGGATATAGGTTGCAGGATGGCATCTATGAGACCAATCTTGCACTTGATATTTTTCAGGATCGAGTCCTTTAAGAGCATTGAGGGCATTTTGGAAATCAGGCATTAAAATCGCCATGTCGACATCTTTATCCCAGGGGATGACGCCGCCGTAGCGATAAGCGCCCAGGCACGTTCCTGCATCGAGCCAATAAGGGATCTGATTTTCATTGAAAATCCGCACGATCTCTTTTAGGAGCGCTTTTTCAAGAGCAAACTTATTTTCTTCGCCAGGCCTTCGCTGGTGCTGCGGCGGATCGATAGGCTCTGGAGCCATCTCAAGGGGGATGCCGAGCTTATTATATAGATCTAGGTTGGGATGGACCTCTCTAGAATCCAAAGCCTTTGCGATCAGGTCATGGCGAGCGCGCGTCTCTTGAGCAAGATATCCGATTCCTTTGAGAAGAGATCCGACGGGAAGAGAAATGGGCGTGCTGATGAGAGAAACTGCCATCTTCAATGCGAGACCGCTATTATAATCGTAGGTCTGTTGGATCTTATACGTTCCATTTTCATAAATGGCGGTCTTTCCGCAGAGAACGTATTGAACCGGCATCAGAACTAAATTGCCGGCCTTTTCAAATCCTGTTGCATCTTGAGCTGCCGTGTCGATGAAAACATTGCCTATGACAAGATGATAGGCTGTCACCAGCGGCATGCCAAAATACGTTACCCACTTAATAAGTTGATCCCACATAAATTAACCTCTATATCCAAAGTGGTTTTTTCTAGCAAATAGATAAAAAAACTTGGCGTTTAAATTTTTTTATGATAGGAAACAAGTATGAAAACAACTCTACTCACGACACTGCTTTTACTGACCTCCACTGTTTGCGCAGGCACCCATTCGGCGATGACCGTTAGACACCGCGAGTCCCAGGGCGTCGGATACAATCAAGGATACTCGACTCTTGATTATTATTTAACTTCGCAGCATGACAAATTAGAGTTTCTTTTTAACTTAAGGGGACATCTATTTAACGATGCAAAAGCGGCCGGTAACGGCGGCGTAGCATTCCGTTATTCGCTCAAAGAAGATACCTCCCGCATTGGAGCAAACCTGTACTATGATGTACGGGACAGCACCCATTTTATCGCTCAGCAGGTTGGAGGCGGCCTCGAGTGGATCAGCAAAACATTTGATGTGCGATTCAATGGCTATATACCGATTGGAAAAGAGCGGAACTTCTCGGAGCACAGATTCCAAGGATTCACTGGAAACCAGGTGCTTATCCGCCGAAAATTGTCAGGGGCTCTTCCTTGTGTGGATGGAGAAGTCGGCACATCTCTTGCAAAGCCTTTTTACTTTGCAGCGGGAACTTATTATCTTTTTGAAGAGGCAAGCCACGATCTGAATCTGGGAAAAGCATGGGGCTGGAAAGCCCGCTTTGATGTCGACATGGGACACTATTTTGCCGTTGGCATGCTTGTCACACATGACCGTATTTTTAATACACGCGTTCAAGGCTATTTAAGTCTCAATATTCCGCTGGGTCCTTGGAAATGCATGAAAGACGGATTTAAAAATTTTGAGAAGCGGCGCATTGTTAGAAATGAAATCATCCCGATTCAAACGAAGAGAAAGAGCAGAACTCCTCTCTCATCGGATGATACCGGCGTGTCACGCTTTTTATTTGTTAACAATACAGCCTCTTTCGGAGGCGATGGAACGTTTGAGAAGCCTTTTACGTCGTTAAAAGAGGCAGAAGCAAATTCGGTGAGCGGCGATGTCATATATGTCTTCCCAGGAGATGGCACGCCCAGACATATGGATGAAGGAATCGTTCTGAAAAAGAAACAGGTTTTGGCAAGTTCAGGATCGACGCTTGATCTAGAGACTGTCGTCATTCCTCCACAGACGCCGGGGGTTAATCCTACGATTACCAACATCCACACCGATCAACCTGTGATCACAAATCCCGGCAAGAGCGAAGTCAGCAACTTCTATTATATGAATCCTTGGGAATACATGAGGCTGTACGATGCGCCTATGTCGTTCGATTCAGTCTCTTCACCCTCGGATATGCCTTACAGTAGTCCTGTGCTAGATTCATGGGTCGATTTGGGGAAAGTCCCCAATTTAGGCACGGACAGCAGCTCGGTTGAAGTCATTGGAACGGATAGCAGCACGAGTGGAAAGCAATAGACCTGCGGTGAGGAAGAAAATCACCCGCATCTGCTGATAGACCAGAGGATGGTAGTCGACTAAACCGATGGCCAAAAAAGCCAAAAAGAGCACAAGAAGGGCTCTTCCTTCTAAAGAATCTCTACTCTTCCATCCTTGATACGCCGTAAATAGACAAAATAGTAAGAAAAGCGCAAGCCCTATCACTCCTGTTTCGGCAGCGATCAGCAAGTAGATGTTATGGACCCAGATCGGTTCGACGGAAGTGCCCGCAGCATATTTTGCAAATGCAATCATATAGTTATTGAACCCCACTCCGAGCCATGGATGGTCGCGGATGATTTCAAGTGCAATGTCTTTCATAGAAACCCGCATCTGGTCCGAGTGCATCGCGACCGCGTTATAAGAGACCACACCGCCTCTATGAAACAGCTGAGGATAAAATAATAGCACCGAAACGGCAGCGCCTAGGATCCACGGCTTCCATACTGTCGAAATTCTTTTTTCTTTGAGATAGTGCAAAAAGAGCCATAAAAAAGCGGCTCCGCCAAATCCAAAAAGGGCGGCTCGAGAATACGTCATAAAAAGGGTGATCAACTGGATAACTAGGGCGGCGCCTATCCATCTTTTTTTTGCGGCTGTCTCATAGAGGTAGCTCGTCATTAAAAGTGAAAAAACTAAAAAGGCTCCTAAAATGTTGGGGTGGGGAAGGGTTCCATACGCCCGTATAATGTGTGCAGTCCCCTCGCTCTCTTGCAGCAGATAATCGATGGACGTGACAGCTTTTTTAGGCATGTCAAAGCGAGAGGCAGTTATATGACGGGATACAATCGTGGGCTCGCCCATCATTTTAAGCCCTAAATGGTGCTGGCTCAAATACTGGGGTATCGTCACTGCGCACTCAAGCATCGCGCTTAAAACAACGACAGTAGCAATTGTTTTTAATGGGACAGCATAGGTCCTCACTGCATAAATCACGAGAGAGGCAAGCGCCAGATGCCCCCATCTCCAGTAATGAATAGGATACGATCCATAGCCGCTTAGGACAATGGACAGGAAGGCAACACCTAAAAACGCTATCAAGTATTTATTTGAAAATCGGGCATTTTGATGGAAGAGCGCCCATCCGCATAGTATGAGGATGAGAAAGTCGGAAATAAAAAAATCTGCGAACGGCTCAAAGTACGCCGGCAGCTGCCATGCGGGATTAATCCAAGAGAGCGAGAGTGGTTTCAAATATTTATAGATGCGGGCTTGAAATGGAATCAAAAAGATGAGCGCTAAAAATAATCGAGCCATGAATAAAAGCTTACCGAAGCGCCGAAGAGAAAACAAGCAAACTCTTGATGAAAATCCTAAAGTCCGTTACGAACAAGGTATGGCCAGTCCCGCAATAGATGCGAGTGTTGTTACAATCCGGTATTTGTTTTGCGCGCTTCCCATTCTGATGGCAACGGTTCATTGCATTTGGCGAAGAAATTTTCCTGGATTTTCAAAAGCAGACTGCTTTTTAACTTATTTCTTAACAATCGGGGTCGGGCTTCAAGGTTTACTTGTCGGAAATTTAGAAATTTATCACTCAGAAATTGTGGCCGCGTCTGTCGGCTGGGAGATGTCCCCGTTCATTGCAGAACTCGGAAAAGCAAATATCGCATTTGGGGTGCTGGGAGTCTTGAGTTTTTGGTATCGGGGCGGTTGGGGCAGCGCAACAGCTCTAGGTTACGGCCTTTTTATTCTGATGCGAGGGATGGGCCACTATAAAGCGTTTATCTTAGCTTCCGATGGAACCCGCGAAATTGTCGGGTCTATCATCGCCACGGACTTTATTCTGGCGGCTTCCCTCTTTACTCTTCTCACCATCCGGCGCATTTACAAAAGTTGACTGTTTTCATTTAAATTAGTTACAATTTCGCTCATTCTTTCAAGGATCCTTCATGTCACATTTTCTCCCTCCGCAAGATTCACGCTTAAACAAGCAGTCTAATAAAGTCTCACGTGAAGAGCTCGCCTCGAGTGAAATACAGGATCTAATCGAACGGATGTTCACGATTGCCGGCGGCGAGAGGGGCGCGCCTGAAAATCGGGGGCTCGTAGGGCTCGCAGCGCCGCAGATTGGTGTGTTCAAGCGTGTGATTATTGTAGACGTCGGTGTCGACACCAAGCGCACAGCCTGGGGCAAGTTGAAAGTTTATATTAATCCCCGCATCATCGCAACCTCGCCAGAGCTAATGATCGACCGCGAAGGATGCTTCTCTGTCGATTCTCATGTCTGCGGCGTTGTGCCCAGATCCAAGCAGATCACCATCACGGCATGGGACCGTGAGGGAAATCTGGTCGAAGAGACGCATTCCGATTATACAGCGCGGATTTTTCAGCATGAAATCGACCATCTCGATGGAAAACGTTTTCCCGATCGCGTTGGAGAACATGGAAAGCTTCATTGGGTTGAGCTCGATGAGTATCCAGAATATAGACAGAAATGGCAAAACTGGCAGCGGGTATTTTCATGGGAAAATTGGGTCGCGATGAAAAAAGGAACTTACACAAAAGCGCCGGAGTGATATTTCCACTGTCCTTGGACCTTTTTAAAGTGGCTTTTTTCGGTAAAAGAGATGTCTTTGCCATCTCTTGAAAGATGGGCTTTAAACGTCACGCTTTCAGGACCGGAATCTAAAATATCAAGGCCGTCAAATGAGGTCTCACTACAAAACTGCAAGATCTCTTCTTTGCTCCGGTTTTTTTTTAAAAGATCGGGATGAGTCGTTTGAAGGATATAATCGGCATTTTTTAAGGCATAAGCGCTATAGCGCGAGCGCATCAAAGCTAGCGGTGTGGGGACTATAGCTCCTTGATGGTACGGCTCGCAGCACTCGCGATAAGATTTCCCGCTAAAGCAAGGACACATCATTGAGGCGGCTTTCCCCTGAGGTTTTTAATTTCCCCTCGGTGCTTTTTATTTTCGAGAACTTTTTGCTGAGCCCGTTTGGATCTTTTTCGCTTCTGCCTTCGTTTTTTCTCAATGAGCTGAACTTTTTCTGTTTTGATTTTCAAGATTTGGGTTTCAATTTTCTCACACAGATCGCGCCGGGCATAGTAGCGGTTCATCTCGCGGGAGCGGTCGCGCTGGCATTTGATTTCAATGCCCGTTGGGATATGCTTGAGGTAGACGCAAGACGAGGTCTTTTGAAGGTTCTGCCCTCCCCTACCGGAGCCTAAAATGAACTTCTCGATAAGATCGTCATCTCGGATGCCGAGCTCTTCCATTTTCTTCCGCAGCTGTTCCCATTTCTCTGGACGAATCATTTTATACTATCCAAAAATTCATCGATTTTGCGCATCATCTGCTGCCGATCTTGGCCGTGGTTGATTAAAATTGCAAAGGCGATATCGCCTTTGTATCCTGTTAAACACCTGATAAACGACATTCCTCCGTCTTTGGCATAGACCCCCGGCTTGACTTCGGGAAGCGAAGCAAAAAAGTGAGAAGAGGCTTTCATCTTTAGGAGAACGGCAACAAACTGCCGGGCCGTGATGAAATTTTTCCGAGAAACCCCCGAGCCATCCATCATGTTCATCCCCTCAAGATCGATCCCTTGGCTCTTCCAAAACTGAGCAACTTTTTGCAGACCGGCATGCGTCGTGCCCTGTCCCATGCTTTTGAGGAGATGCTCTGCGTATAAGTTGATGCTTTTTTGATTCGTCCAGTAGATAATTTCGCTTAATTTTGGAGAAAGGGTTGTGTGAAGAAGCACCTGATCTTTATTAGAAGCAAACGGTTTTCCGAGAACTTTTACCCCATTTTTTTGCAAACCCTCTCTTAAAAGCTCGCTGCAAAATTGGGCCGGATCGGGAATCGCTCCCTTAATCGAAAATTGTTCTTTTCCTGCCGGAACAGTTCCCCGGACATACTGGGTCATGGAATATTCAGAGCCATAGATGCAAGCCTGATCTCCTGATCCCACAGCTCCTGTGGTCACCTCATTGTGCATGTGAAAGCCGGGAACCGAAGGAACGACTGACAGCAGTTTGGCAGGAGCGCCGACGTTCGCTGCGGGTTTGAAGGTCACAGTCGTTTTATTTTCATGGAAAGAAAGAGCAGAGGCCCCCGCTCCATAGTAGTTGCCTAAATCTTCCCAGGCCCAACTGGCAGGAGCGAGCGCTTTTTCCCAAGCTGAGGCGTCGCCGATAATCTTCCCCTGAATCTCTTCGATCCCTTTTTCTTTTAGAGCAGCCGTCCACGCCTCTATTTGCTTTTCCCAACCTTGGGATGTTCGGTCTGATCCGAGGCATGGATCTCCTCCGCCGCGGATGATAATATTGCCCTCCACCACTCCGTTTTTTAATTCTCCATCGAGGAAAATGTCTGTCCGGAACTGATAATCGGGGCCCATGAGCTCTAGTGCGGCGCCTGTCGTGATAACTTTAATACACGAGCCAGGAACCATGCTTTTATCGCTTTCAAAATCAAGAACCACCTCTCCAGTTTTACAATTGACGGCATAGTAAGAGACAGAGGCGTGGTTAAGATCACCCCATAAAAATAAAGGCGCAAGAAAAAATAAGATGTATTTCATGTGTATAGACTAACAAAAGCGGCTATTATTTTAAACTTCTGCTCCTACAGCAATGAGAAGAAGCGTATAAAGAAGAGCTCCTGTTGCAAAAGACAAGTAGCCTGACTGTTTCTTCTCGGGAAGTTCGTAGTGGAGCACGTTTAGCAGCACGCCACCTGCTAGAAAAGAGACTGCAATGGCAACTACTGCATCGGAGATGTGCACGGCACATCCCACGCCATAGCCTAGAAAAAGAGACGCGACAAGCCACCACCTGCCCCGATTCATGAAAAGAGGAGCATCTTGCCTCCTTGCTTGATGGTCGCGTACAAAATAATGCATTCCGATGGCGATTGTGAAGAGAGTCACAGGTTGTATGTCGGGATTTGTGCTATCGGACAAACTGGCTCCGACAAAGAAATTAAAAAGCATGTACCCGCTTAAGGTCAGCCAAAATTTTCCACTTTTCTGCGTCTCTGTCTTTCTTTGGATGCCGTAGTAAAACAGCAATCCCAGTAGAGCGATTAGATAGGCATGTCTATCAAAGTAAGGAATCACCTCTCCGAACACCCGCTTTAAAACAGGCTGCCCTTTTTCTAGCGCTGGCAGAAGATCGACAAAAACATACGCAAACGAAAGTCCTGCGGCGAATGATAAAAACCTTCCATGCCAAATCCATCCAAACACCTTGGCTTTATTGGCGTAGAGATGAACAAAAGCTAAAACAACGATGGAGACAAACCCGCTGTGCATCTCTCCCAAATAAATTAAATGAGGGTTAAAATTCTACGATCCTTTTTGGAAAAAGTGAAATTTTCTAGCAAAAATTAGGAACTCTCTATACAAATATCTTTTCAGGAATAAGTGCATAACCAATAATTGACGGAAAATTGTAAATATTATGACGAAACAAGAATCAATTATAAATCCATTGGATATCTTAGCTCATCTTGGGTGGAGCGAAAATGATGATTTGGAGTTCAAATCAGCCAAGGGCGGTCTACCGCAAAGCTTATGGGAAACCTATAGCGCCATGGCAAATACCAGAGGTGGTGTTATCTTACTCGGAGTAGACAATACTGGGAAAATTACTGGTCAGATAGATGCGCAAAAAATAAAGAAGAGTTTTTGGGATACAATAAATAATAGGACAAAGGTCAGTGCCAATCTCCTTGGACAAAACGATGTTGAAGAATTCGATCATCCTTGCGGAAAAGTCATTGCTATTCATGTACCTCGTGCATCTCGTCATCAGCGTCCAATATTCATTGAGCAAAACCCTCTCAGAGGGACCTTCAAACGAAACCATGAAGGTGACTACCATTGCACTGAACAAGAAGTCAGCCGAATGTTGGTTGATAAATCGGAAGAACATGCAGACAGCCGGATTCTGAAACACTTACTTCTAAAAGATTTAGATCCACAAAGCCTTCAACAATACCGTCAAAGGCTAGCTTCTCATAAACCCACACATCCTTGGTTAAGTGAAGATGATAAAGGATTGCTTTCTAAGCTTGGCGGTTGGAGGCACTGTAGAGAAACCGGTCAGTTGGGATTAACAGTAGCAGGATTGTTGATGTTTGGCCGCGAGGAAGCGCTTCATGAAACACTGCCACAATATTGTGTGGACTACCGTGAAAAACTCTCTGAGGACCCTTCAATACGTTGGACTGATCGACTCACGCTAGATGGGACATGGTCAGGAAACTTGTTTCAGTTTTATGTAAAGGTAGTACAAAAACTGTCTGCTGATCTAAAACTTCCTTTTCAATTAAATACCGACCTATTCCGCAAAGGAGAAACAGTTGTGCATGAGGCTCTGCGTGAAACATTAGTAAATGCCCTGATTCACGCTGATTATCTAGGACAAGGCGGTGTGGTAATTGAAAAATATAAAGATCG
>JBGPMV010000028.1:0-12727 GCA_041487155.1 Rhabdochlamydiaceae bacterium | reverse complement strand
GCTCTCCCCTAAGGCTCGATAACCAAGAGCCGTGTAGGTTAAAATAGCCGCCGGTGCGTCGGTTAAAAGTCTGTGGAGCTGCCCTAACTTAAGGGAGCTATGAAGCAGGAATCTTTCCCGTTTACGGGAGAGAGGTTCAAATTTAAGCATGGCGTCCATCGATGAACTCCTTGAGAGCCTCTTGCCAGTTTCGCGGCGCAGTTCCTGTAAGCCGTTCAATTTTTTGTGTATCCAATATAGAGAAGCGGGGGCGCGGCGCTAGGGTAGGAAATGTCGATGCCGGAACTTGTGTGATTTCTTCACAAGTGAGTATATTGCCTTTTTCTTGAAGCAACTGCCGCATTTTTAGTGCAACATCATACCTTGAAACGATTCCTTCATTGGCAAAATGAAAAATTCCTTCATGGCATATAAGAGAAAGAAGAATGCCCGCAAGATCGTGTGCATAGGTCAGGCGATTGACCTGATCGTGAACAACAGCGATCTTTTTCTCTTGATGGAGTTTGTTCCAGAGGGACGAGATAAAGTTTTTTCCTCCGTTTCCAAACACCCAAGATGTCCGAACAATGCACGCGTGGGGAAATACATTTAAAAGACGCTCCTCACCTTCCTGCTTGGTTTTCCCATAAATATTTGATGGTTGATAGGGGGCTGATTCAGAAAGAGGCGAGGGATTTGGGACATCGAACACGTAATCGGTCGATACGTGGACGAGTTTAAGGCCTTCTTGGGAAGCAAGCTTACCGAGGTTTTCTGGGCCCAGTGCATTAGTCTTAAAGGCCTCATCGGCTTGGTTTTCGGCATCGTCTACACTTGTGAAAGCGGCGCAGTTGATAATATGGGTGATCGTGGGGTTCACATGAAAAAACTCCTTTACGTTTGCAAGGGAGCTGATATCGACATCGCCGTGGCCTGTCGCAATAAAGGTTAGATGTTCTTTTTTACAAAGCTCTTGAAGAGCGGTGCCGACGAGTCCCTGGCCCCCTGTGATCCAAATGTTCATCTTGTTGCCTCAAAAAATGAAGGCGCTTCTAGGTCTCTCAAAGAAAGAATGGGCTCCTGGACGGGCCACTCGATTTGAAGAGCGGGGTCATCAAAGCGAAATGTTTTTTCTGTTTTCCCATCGTAAGGTGTGCTGACTTTATAGTGGACATGAGCCCCTTCATCGCTCACAACACAGAATCCATGGGCAAATCCCTTTGGAATAAAGAGCTGCTGCTGGGCTGTATCATCGAGATAAACCCCTTCCCACTGGCCAAAGGTCGGTGACTCTTTTCTTAAGTCGACGGCGACATCAAAAATTTTTCCTTGAGTTACCCAGACCAGTTTATCTTGGCCGGGCGACTCTTGGAAATGCATCCCGCGGAGAACATTTTTTTGAGAAAATGAATGGTTATCTTGGACAAAGCGTACAGCAATACCAAAGTCGGCATAACGCGCCTCATGATAGGCTTCATTAAAAAAACCTCTATCATCGTGAAAAACCCGTGGAGAAATAACTTTTAAACCGCTCAGGGGCAGCTGTGTGACTTCCATAGATACCTATAGTAACTAAAGGTTGCTTTTTTTTAAATTACAACTGTATGCTAGATGGTCTGTGTTAACATTTTTTTTTGAGGATTTGCATGCATATTTTTAAGAATTTAGGACATGTCGTTGGAGGAACCTTGCTGATTGCCGCCACCATGGTGGGTGTAGGGATGCTCGGTCTTCCAGTCGCTACGGGCCCAGGGGGCTTTATTCCTGCGACGATGGTCTATCTTCTGACCTGGGTATTCATGCTTTGCACAGGGCTTCTTCTGCTAGAGGTTTGCACTTGGATGCCTAAAGAAGCTAACTTAATTACAATGACACACCGTCTTTTAGGGCCTGTCGGACAGGCGATTTGCTGGGTGGTGTATCTCTTTCTCTTTTTTACGGCGATGATCGCGCACGTTTCAGGGGGCGGAAGCACCATGGGAGATCTCATCAATCTTACATTCGGCATCCAAATTCCCGAAGGGGCGTCGATGATTATCTACGTGCTTCTTTTTTCTCCTGTTGTTTATTTGGGAACAAAGTCAGTAGACCGGTTCAACCTTTTCATGATGATGATTGTACTTATCACCTACCTCTCTTTTGTCGTCTTATCTGCAGGACACGTGACATTAGAGCACCTATCGTATGCGAACTGGAGCCAGGCTTGGCCGGCGCTCCCCGTGCTTTTCACAGCATTTACATATCAGCTTATCATCCCAACTTTGATGACCTACATGGAGCAGAATGTCAAAAAAGTACGCCTTTCTATCATCTTGGGAACCTCTATTCCTCTAATTGTTTATTTAGTTTGGGAATTCCTGATCCTCGGAATAATCCCGATCGATAAGCTGATTTCTGCAAAAGCCGCCGGCCAAACAGCCGTGATGCCCCTCAAGGAACTGCTCCAAAACCCTTGGATTTTTAACATTGGAAGCGTCTTTGCATTTTTTGTTTTAACAACATCTTATGTCGCTTTGTCTCTTGCATTCTTAGACTTTTTGGCCGATGGACTCAAAGTTAAAAAAGAGGGATTTAAAAAGATTGCTCTTTGCCTTGCAATCTTTGCGCCGCCCACCATTATCGGCCTCATCTATCCGGGGATCTTTATTACGGCACTTGAGTATGCCGGAGGGATCAGCTGCGCTCTGCTTTTTGGACTCTTACCTCCCGTCATGGTCTGGGTGGGCCGCTATATAAAAAAATATAAAGAACATGATAGACAACTGAGTGGGGGAAAGCTCATGCTCTCTGTTCTCATGCTGTTTGTTTTTGTTGAGCTTGTTTTACAAGTTATGAATGTCGTAAATAAATGAGTCGAAAACGGATTTTAGTCACCGGTGGAGCCGGTTTTCTAGGCTCCCATCTCTGCGAGAAGCTCTTAAGCCAAGGAGCTGAGGTGATCTGCGTCGACAACTTTTTTACGGGATCAAAAGATAACATCGTGCATCTCTTATCCCATCCCAATTTTAAACTGTTGCAGCACGACGTATGCGTCCCTCTTCAAGTAGAAGCGGATGAAATTTATAATTTAGCCTGTCCTGCCTCGCCCATCCATTATCAGTTTGATCCTGTTCAAACAACCAAAACAAGCGTGCTGGGCGCCATCAATCTTCTGACGCTCGCTCAAAGCCTTAAGATCAAAATTCTACAAGCGTCGACAAGCGAAGTATATGGAGATCCGCAGATCCACCCGCAGCATGAGGGGTATTGGGGACATGTTAATCCCATAGGAATCCGTTCTTGCTATGATGAGAGTAAACGGTGCGCCGAGACGCTCTTTTTTGATTACCACCGCCAGTATGGCCTGCCTATCAAAGTCGCCCGCATTTTTAACACCTATGGACCCCGTATGCATCCGCAAGATGGGCGCGTGGTTTCCAATTTCATTGTTCAGGCGCTTCGCGGCGATCCCATCACCATCTATGGAGAAGGAAATCAAACACGATCGTTTTGTTTCGTAGACGATCTCATCGAGGGGCTCATTCTCTTGATGGGAGCCGAAGCGTTTACAGGTCCTGTCAACATCGGCAATCCCGTCGAGTTTCAGATCATTGACTTAGCCCGGATGGTGCTTCAAATGACAGGCTCTAAATCGGAGCTTATTTTCAAGCCTCTTCCGCAAGACGATCCGCGGCAAAGAAAACCCGATATAACCTTGGCCCAAAAAACGCTCGGCTGGGCCCCGAAGATTGCTCTTGAAGAAGGGCTATCTCAAACGATTGAGTATTTTCAAAAAGTTCTGACAAAAAATGGTGTGAATATATGACCGCGCAAGTGTTTTTACACCGTCCTCGTGATTTTAACCCAACAATTGAAGCCTCAGGTGTTTTTTGTGAGTATGAAACCCGCGTTCTCTATCTGAAAAGACATGGAGAAAAGATCGAGGGCTTTAGATGGTGCATTCCCGGAGGCAAGATAGAACCGAATGAAAATCCTCTTCAGGCCGCCCTTCGAGAGCTCGCAGAAGAAGCGGGGGTCATTGCTGTAAAAGAGTCGCTTAAAAGAGTGGGATCCCTCTATATCCGCCGCCCCGAGGTGGATTTTATCTTCCATCTTTTTTTCCTGCCCCTGCAAGAGATGCCTCTACTCCAAGTAGCGCCCGATGAACACATCGAAGCTGCCTGGGTTAACTTTCAAGAGGGGATTAAACTTCCTCTCATTTCCGGAGGGCGCGAAGTCTTAGAATATTTCTATCTTTGGAAAAACGACCAAAAAGCTTCTTAGATTCAATAGGTTATGAAAATGGACTTGCAAAGTCCAAAAATTGTGCTAAAATGGAGTTTTCAACTCCAAAAATAGGCAATTATGTATAAGCGACTCCTAGAGAGGCCTTTAAAAGGGAAACAAAGCTTCTTTCTATTTGGTCCTAGAGGCACCGGTAAAACATCATGGGCCAAAAGTAAGGTTCCAGGGGGTTTATACATAGATTTACTCGAAACAACAGCCTTTCTGGATCTTTCAGCAAGGCCCGGAAGGCTTGAAGAAATGATACCTCCCGGATTCGAAGACTGGGTGATTATTGATGAAGTACAAAAAGTGCCGATTCTCCTAAACGAAGTGCATCGACTCATTGAAAACAAAAATTATAAATTCATTTTAACAGGATCTTCTGCGCGCAGCCTTAAGAAAAAGGGAGTTAATCTACTCGCAGGCAGGGCACTTTCTTATAAGATGTTCCCCCTCACGGCAATTGAGCATGGGTCAGACTTTGATTTAAACAAAGCTCTTCAATATGGACAGCTTCCTTATGTGTATTCCAAAGATAGCGTGGAGGAAATTCAAGCCTATTTGGAGTCATATACACAGACATATGTTAGGGAAGAGGTTCTGCAAGAAGGTCTTACAAGAAATATTGGCGCATTTTCCAGATTTTTGGAAACAGCCAGTTTTTCTCAGTGCGGAGTCTTGAATATGTCAGATGTTGCCCAAGATGCCTCGATTAACCGCAAAGTTGTAGTTAACTATTTTCAAATCGTTGAAGATTTGCTTATAGCGGCAAAGCTCCCTATTTTTTCAAAACGCGCAAAACGCAAATTGATTGCACATTCAAAGTTCTATTTTTTTGATGTAGGGGTTTATCGGGCGATCCGTCCTCAAGGGCCTTATGATTCAAATGAAGAAGCTGAAGGAGCAGCTTATGAGACCCTGGTTTATCAAGAGATTCAGGCAATCAACCATTATTTCAATCTTCAATATCAACTTTATTTCTGGCGTACCGTAGATCAAGTTGAAGTCGATTTTGTCCTCTATGGACCTAAAGGAATTATTGGGATAGAAGTCAAAAGATCAGACTCGATTAATTCCAAGGATTTAAAGGGACTTCGTACTTTTAGAGAAGATTATCCAGAAGCCAAACTCTTCCTTTTCCATGGGGGAACTAGGAGAGAATATATTGAAAATATTCAGCTCATTCCCGTCCGCGAGGCGCTTTTATCTCTTCCAGAGTTATTGGGTTATAGCGCGCCTGGATCTCTCGCCACTTCTTAACAACTTGCGCTGCGATTGGACCTCCCTCAAGACCCGCTTGGCGGTAGCGGAGCGATACGACGACGACAAGTTCAGGCTCTTTATCGATCGGGGCCATCAAGAGTGATTGCTTAGGATACGCAATGGCTGCAAAGCAAATATAGTGCTCCATCACAGGGGCTGCCGCGCTGGAAACGGAGTGTTTATAGAGCGCCTGCGCCGTTCCTGTTTTACCAATCAAGTCATGATGGATTTCTAAATAGTCGCGCAAAGAAGTCGGGTGGTCGTACAGCGCGCGCATGGCCCCGGGTCTTGCAGTTCCCCGCGATCCTATGACGACGCGGTGCATTCCTTCAAATAGATAATTAAAGAGGGGCGATGGAAAGGGAAGGATGCGATCAACCTGGGGAGAGATGAGATGCACGATATTTTCTTCACGATGGACCGTTGTTTGAAAGGGCAGTTTATCAAAAGCCAAGTGGGACCCTTCTAGAAGCTCATGATGCAGAACGCGGTCCGTTCCCTCCAGTTTTTGCACAACATGCGGGCGGATGACTTTACCTTGGTTTGCAATAATTGCCGTCATAAGAGCTGTTTGAAGAGGAGTGGTCTCGAGTGTATGCTGTCCGATAGCAAAAGAGTACAGCCCCGTTCGGTTTTGATCGACATCATCGGGAACTTTTCCTCTCGCCTCCCCGGGCAAATCAATCCCTGTTTTCTCTCCCATCCCAAATTGCCTGGCAGCACTGGATAGGCTTAAAGGATTTTGGATCACATCTCCTGCTAAAAGAGAAAAATAGACGTTGCTGGACTGCTCTAACGCCCCATGCATATCTAAGCGGCCCATCCCTCGGTGAGAACTTCTGGGCAGGCGTCCCCCTTTGTAGCCGCGATACAGAGGCGTCCCATCATTTAAAAAACCCAAAATAAACGACTTGTCAGAAGGGGAGCCTCTCCAATCATCCACAATCGTAAGGGGATTGAATGGAAGCCCTTTTTCATGAAGCTCCTTGAGTGTTTGATATGCCGTGACCAGTTTAAAAACCGAACCCGGCGGACACGCTTGTCCATACGATTGGGATCTTGTAAACCCGTATCCATAAGGAGGATAAAAAGCGCTGGCTAAATGTTTTTCCTGAGACACTCCATTCACAGAGCGGACATACGGATACCGCCTCTCAATAACACTGTCGAGCTCCTCAAAACTTCTAAGCGTTTTTAAGTAAGCAACGCCTGCCGGCGCTGAAAGGCTTCCTAATTTTTCATGAAGCAAGGGATGCGTTCCTTGAAGAAGCGGGAAGTAGGTCTCTTTAAGCGTGCAAATGTACGGAGTAAGATGGGGATAATTTTCTATGACAATGGGAACTTTTCCCGTCAAAGCCACATAGAGAAAAACAGGTTTGTAGGCTTCCCAGAATTTCCCCCACAGCATCCGTTCCACGCGGTCGAGATAGTCGGTGTAAGGTTTTGCATATTTTTTCTCCGCTTTTTCCCATTCTCTCTTTTTTTTGAGATACTCTTTAAAATGCGACTCTCTCCATGTGTTAAAATCGTGATCGTAAAATAACTCGCGAAGATCATCTTTCATGCGAGTGAGCAGCCGCATCGCTTCTTGCCGTGTTGCAAAGTAGTCGCTTAAAAGCTGAGATCCGACATCCTGCGCAAGCTCCGGCGTAAATAGCTCTAGGGGCGCCACCAAATGGCAGAGATCAAGCGCTAAAAGCTTATCGTGCTCCAGTTTGACATCGCGAAGAAGCGGATGATAAATGCCGATCTCTTGCACCTGCAGAGCCATTTTCACATCAGCAATTTGAAGCATCGTATTTTTCAGGGCGCTCTGCCCGGGAAGAATCGCCTCTAAATACCGGTGCCATGTCAGAGGAAGCGTCTCTTCCAAGAACCTGTTTTGCACAAAAGAAAAATACTCTCTTTTAAGAGACCGTTTTCCATCCCATACCTCTCCCAGATAATCTTCATTTTCGAGCCACTGCTTAACGGCCCACGCTTTTTCTCTCCGGCTTTCAGGATCGCGCGACGGAATAAAATCATTGGGGTTGTAGCGAGGATACGAGGCAAGGGCTACAACTTCTCCCGTTTTCGGGATTATCGCCACCACTGCGCTTCCCCGCATCCACTTCTCGTTGATGCCGCCATCCGGTTTGTCCAGTCGAGATCCTTCATTCGAGGCAATCAATTGCTCGGCAAACATTTGAAGCTCTGCAGAAATCGAAAGAGTTACCTTCTTGCCGGCAATAGCCGCTCTAGAGCCTTCAAGCTCTTTTATGAAATTGCCTTTCGTATCGACCTCAAAAATGTGCTTGCCGACATACCCTCTCAAATCTTCCTCATAGGAAGCTTCGACCCCGCTTTTTCCGACAAGATCATTCATGGTATAGGCTTTTTCTTGCAGATCAAAAAATCGCTGCAGCACCTCTTCGGGTGAATCAAACCCTTCGGGGAGAAATCGGTTTTCTCCCTCTTGCTTTGCAATTAAATAATCTTCAAGGGTATTGAGCTCATGAACGATTGTTAAGTATTTATTTGAATCGATATTTCCCAAGTAGCCAATCACATCTCCTGCAATCTTGCCCAAGGGGTATTCTCTACGAGAGACCCGCTCTACTTGCAGCCCCAGCCAATCTTTTTCCATCCCCTTCATTCGGTAGTACTGCTCTTCTGAGAGATCTTCTTTGATGACAAAAGGCGTTGAGGGAAGAAGCGCAGCTTTTCCATGGATGAGATCTTCAATGCGCCTATCAGGGATGCCCAGCTCCGAGCTGAGCATCTTTGAGAGTTTCGTGATGTAGTCTAGACGCTCTGAAACCCGGATCCTTTCCCCTTTCTCATTTTTTGTCCAGCGCACCGAAGGGATTTGCCGAATATGTGCGTAGCAAACAGAGACGTTGTACTGCATTTTATTGACGGCCAGCGGCACCCCGAACCGGTCTTGGATTGTTGCCCGATCGGCTTTTTCGATGACAACTCTTCGCTGCGGCTTCTCGGCCATTTTCACATGATGGTCGTGCTGAATGACCGATAAATACCAGCAGCGGATCAAAATCAGCATCAAACAGAGCGAGATGACATGCAGGACACGATTGGTTTTATCCGAAATGCGCATAAAAGAGACTATATACCGGACTCGGGTGAGAAGTAAAGTTTCGGCAGCGTCAGCAAGCCACTGCTTTTGAGACCTGCCTCCATCGCATGAAAGAGTTTCTTCTGTTTTAAAATTTTTCACCTGCGATATGGTCGAATTAATGGACGAAATTGAAATTGTACTCCCCGATGAAAAAGTTGCTTTGCAAGGATGCCTCACAATCCCTCTAGGCGCCAAAATGGTTGTGGTATTTGCTCATGGCAGCGGGAGCGGTAGGTTCAGCCCGCGCAATCAATCTGTGGCCCGCTTTTTCAATAAACGGAAATTAGCCACGCTGCTGCTCGACCTGCTCACTGAAGAAGAGGGGAAAATCGACGAATCCACTCGTCAGTATCGTTTCGATATTCCGAGGCTAGCAGGACGCCTTACCGGTGTGCAAAAATGGCTTAAAAATAACCCTTCCACACAGCATCTTAAAGTGGGATTATTCGGTTCAAGCACAGGTGCTGCAGCCGCTTTGATCACAGCAGCGGGCAGCAATGCTGCCGCTGTAGTCTCCCGGGGAGGGCGCACAGACCTTGCCGATGAAGTCTTATCCGATGTCAAGGCGCCAACGCTTTTTATCGTCGGCGCGCTCGATTTTGGAGTCATTGAGTTAAACGAAGCTTCTTTTGCAAAGCTGAATTGTGAAAAGAAGCTAGAAATAGTTCCGCGCGCCACCCATCTATTTGAGGAGCCCGGCGCTCTCGAAGTCGTGGCAAGGCTAGCAGCGGAGTGGTTTGTAAGCCACGCTTAGGGACTCTAAGGGATTAAAGAGTTTCTTCGAGATTCAAAAAATATATATCGAAGCAGAGAGTTTAAAAATATTTTTAACTTTGAAAAAAGAGCCTCAATGAGTTAAATTTATCATCTTAAATGCGCCTGTAGTTCAATGGTAGAACCGTAGCCTTCCAAGCTACTTGTGTCAGTTCGATTCTGATCAGGCGCTTTTAAGCAAACAAACCAAGACCGAAATCAATCCATGAAGGATTGATGCCGCGTCAAAACAATAGGGACAAGGCTTGGCAACACAAGAACAACCAAATAGCGCAGTAAGCGTAAAAGAACTTTTAGAATCAGGTGCCCATTTCGGCCACCAGAAGCAACGTTGGAACCCAAAGATGAAACGATTCATCTTTGAGGAACGGAACGGCATATACATTATTGACCTCGCAAAAACAGCTCAGCAAATCCGCAAATGCGTTGATGTCGTCCGCGAGATGGTATCTAAACGCAAATCGATTCTCTTTGTTGGAACCAAAAAACAAGCGAAAACCGTTGTCAAAGAATGCGCAGAAGAGAGCGGAGAGTTTTACGTTTCTGAGCGATGGCTCGGCGGAATGCTCACCAATCTTCAAACCATTCGCCAATCTGTAAAAACCCTTGAGCGCATCGAAAAAAGAATTGCAAGCGGCGGCGAAGGATTTACAAAGAAAGAAATCATCTTGATGGGCAAAGACCAAATCAAACTGAACAAAAACCTTTCAGGGATTCGAGCAATGCGCAAGCCTCCGGGCCTTCTCATTGTCGTAGACCCGGGCCGAGAGCACATTGCAGTTGCCGAAGCCAATAAGTTAGGCATCCCCATCATGGCGCTTGTCGACACCAACTGCGACCCAGATCCAATTGACTACGTTATCGCCTGCAACGACGACGCTCTTAAAAGCATCAAACTCATCCTCCAAGCCCTCATGCAAGCAGTCATCGACCGTAAAAACGAAATGAGTGTTTCTTTAGGCAAAGGCGAAGATGAACAAGCCTCTCCGGATGAAGTTGAATCTCTCGACATGGGCAATGGAGAAGAGGAGACAACTTAGATGACGACGAAGGTTACACCTGACATGGTCAAGCAGCTCCGTGAAAGAACCGGAGTCGGCATGGGCAAATGTAAAGAAGCCCTAGACCAAGCACACGGCGATATGGAGACAGCCATCGACCTTCTCCGCAAAGCGGGAATGGCGTCTGCCGTTAAAAAAGAGGGCCGTGAAACCAAAGAAGGAATGATCGCCGCTTTTGAAACGCACGATGCGATCGCTCTTATTGAAATCAACGCAGAAACCGATTTCGTTATTCAAAATGACAAATTTAAACAATTTGTGCATGAAATTGCCAAGCAAGCAGCCGTTACAAAAGCTGCAAGCTTAGAAGCGCTTTTAGAGCAGCCTTCCCATCAAGATAAAACACTCACGGTTGATCAATACCGAGCCATCGTGATGCAAAGCATTGGCGAGAATATCAAAATTAAACGTGTTCACATCTTCATGAAAGGACCGAATAAATCGCTCGGGATCTATTCACACATGGGCGGCAAAATTGTCACGCTCGTAGAAATTGATGGCACATCCGGACATGAGCCGTTGGCTCGTGAGATTGCAATGCACGTCGCTGCAGAATCTCCAGAGTACTTAAAAGCAGATGAAGTTCCTGCAAACATCAAAGCCCGCGAAGAAGAGATTGCACGCAGCCAAGTCGTTGGCAAGCCTCCTCAAATCGTCGACAAAATCGTCGAAGGAAAAATGAAAGCCTTCTACGATCAAGTGTGCCTGCTGGGTCAAAAGTTTGTGAAAGATAACTCGATCACCATTAGCGACCTCGTTGCAAACGAAGCGAAAACATCAGGACAGCCGCTCACTTTAAAGCGATTCGTCCGTTGGAAAGTTGGAGAGTAAAGGTGGCAAAAAAAACACCGTACAAAAGAATTTTACTAAAAATCTCTGGCGAAGCGCTTCTCGGAAAAGAGAAATTTGGATTTGATTCCAAAGCCGTTTCAAGCCTTGCCCAGCAAATTCATGAAATTCAAAATTTAAGCATCGAAGTCGGCATCGTCATCGGCGGAGGAAATATCATCCGAGGCTCGCAAATTACTAACATTCCTCGCATCAAAGCCGACCAAATGGGCATGTTGGCCACTACCATCAACGGCACGCTCCTTGCTGAAGCCTTAGAAGAGTTAGGCTGCAGCGCTGTGGTTGTCGGAGCTTTCCCCTGCGGAACGTTTATTCCGGAGGCCAGCGGCGATGAAACCCTAGAGCTCTTAGAACACGGCGTCGTTGTCATTTATGTCGGCGGAACAGGACATCCCTATTTCACCACAGATACAGCCGCTGCCCTTCGCGCTTGCGAAATCAATGCCGAAGCGCTCATTAAAGCAACCAAAGTCGATGGAGTCTTTGAAAAAGATCCTATCAAATATCCAAAAGCTAAACGGTTTGATACGCTCAGCTATGCCGAAGTTCTCAGCAAACAGTTAAATGTCATGGATGCCGCAGCCGTTGCCCTTTGCCGCGATAACCAGATCCCCATTCATGTACTCAATATCTTCAAAAAAGGAGCCCTTAAAACTGCCGTATTAGAGCGCTGCGGCGGCTCCATCGTTACTGGACATTAATATGACAGAATATTAAGTAAAAACAAAAATGCACGCGACTCTAGAGCACTTTAAGCAAGAGCTTAAAAATCTCCGGACCAACCGCGCAAACCCCGGCGTCGTCGAAGGTGTTTCTATCGAGGTCTACGGCTCTCACATGAGAGTCAAAGAGCTCGCAAACATCACCACCCCCGAAGCTCGGCAGATCCTCATCACCCCCTTTGATCCGCAAACAGCCGCGGCCATTGCCAAAGGGATAGAAAAAGCCAACTTAAATTTACAACCTGTCCTAGAAGGCCAATCCATCCGGATCAATGTTCCTCCCATGGATCAATCGATGCGGCAAACCATTGTCAAGCAAGGTAAAGAGAAAGCTGAAAATGCCAAGATTGCTATCCGAGATATACGCCGAAAAAGCAATGACACTATCAAACAGAAAAAATCTTCCGGCGACCTAACCGAAGACATGGTGAAGAAGCTTGAAAAAGCCATTCAAGAATTAACAGATAAGTTTTGCAAGCAGATAGACGACTTATTCTCAGCGAAAGAAAAGGAAATTATGGCGGTTTAATAGACCGCTCCAGTATACTTCCTGATCTCTCTTGAATGAAAAATGGCCCCATCGTCTAGCCTGGCCTAGGACACCAGATTTTCATTCTGATAACAGGGGTTCGAATCCCCTTGGGGTCAAACGAGACTTTAGCTCAGTGGTAGAGCACCTCACTTTTAATGAGGGG
>JBGPMV010000027.1:0-12961 GCA_041487155.1 Rhabdochlamydiaceae bacterium | reverse complement strand
GACGATGAATTTTTTCATACTTACTATGTTATCGCACAACTTACGACTTTCGATCAATATCGTTCAGGAAGATTTCTAAATTATCCGCCGAAAAGACGAACCACGATCCGTTCAGAACAGTCCTGCAATTTTCCGCTTGAGAGGAAGCCGCTCTTCCATAGTTTATCGGTATGGAAAAGATTTGCAATAACAAATTCGATGAATTCTGGTTTTAGAATACCCGACGCAAGGCGAGCTTCATACACCAAACTACTACTAGTTACTGTGGGGGTTCTACCGCGTGCTTGGGATAACATCAAATCAATTAGAAAAGATATTATACCTTTTACAGTCTCTCCAGTAGTTGGTGCTTGAAGCCTGCTGGCGGGTGTGTTGCATAACCCTCAGTACAAAAATTTAACTGTTTGATTATGAACAAGTTTTGTTTGCTCAATTTAGAGTCTAAAAACGGGCTCCTTATAGAGAGTTATGCAACACACCCGTGTAAGGGCCTTTTGTACGGTTGTTTCAAAAAATATCTATATGGGGGTGGTGGTCTTTTTTGGACATCCAGGTATACTAGGTTCCAATGCAAGAAAATAATTGAAATTAAACAATAAGGATATGCCGAAAAGCTGATCGAACCAATGTCACTATTCTGGGGGCGGTAAAAAATGAGGATGTGTTTTTTGGATCCATGTTATAACAAATGTTTTAAAATCCTTGATCTCTTTGACAATTTCAGAAGCCTCAAAGTCAGAAACTTCTCCGGAGCTTGTATAATCGCAAATGTGTCTTTTGATACGGCAAGTATTCAAATAATTTGATAGTTCTTCGAACTCTTTCCCTATAATTTCATTCAACGCATCGATCGAAATGCGATGATGCCCGGGCTTGTTTGGATTAGTCCTATAACCTGCTGCACGGAGCACGATCGTGGTGAGTTGCAGTGCTGCATTATATGCAGTAATGAATCGACGATCTGAGGATAAGCCTGGGATTTCTGCGTCCGCAAGATCCCGATTAACAATTTTTAAGAGCTTCAGAATTTCTTCTTTGGAAGTACTATGAAGCTTTAGTTTTTCTTCTTTTACCCATGTTTTCAAATTCATTTTCGTCTCCAATTATCCAAATTTTAGCAGCATCGATGACTTCTGTAATGAAGTGATCTTTTTCCGAAATTCTTTTCATGAGTTCAGCTCGATCAAAAAGGACGGGATTTAAGTCTCTTTGAAGCTCTTTTGAAAGAGGACCCAGCGCTTTTGAAAGTTCACGCAGGGATAAATCTGCAACGATGAATAAATCGATATCACTATCGGCCGATTCCTTTCCTTTAGCAACAGATCCAAAAATAAATGCAAAATGAATTTTTTCTCCGAATGGCATCAAAGCTTGGCGGATATTTTCGCCAAGAGCGATCGTTTTGAAGAACAAGTTCTTTAAATCCTCGAATCCTGGAAAGGTTCTAGCCGCTTGATAGTAGACCATCCGTCCTCGTTTTACCGATGTGATAAGGCCTATTTCCTCTAAGATTTTCAACGCTCGCTGGACCTGGACCAGAGCAAATTTTGTTTTTTTAACAATGGCGGATTGGTAGAACTCTTCGTCAGGATTAAGCAAAAATAAGCTAAGTGTCACAGCCAGAGTGGGATTTGCAAATAATTTAAGCAGTGGGTTCATAGGGGTTACAACAATTTGTTGTTTTGTTACTACATTTTGTAGTGTATCGCCTTTGGAGGCTTTTTGCAAGGTTTTTCTAAAAACGACATTTTGCAAGGTTATATCAAAAAATGTCTATAGGGGTGGTCTTTTTTAGGGCATCCAGGTATACTGAGTTCCCATGCAAAAAAATAATCGAATTCAAGCCAAAATTAGAGGGACGGGAAGCTATCTTCCGGAAAAGATCCTCACAAATCAAGACCTGGAAAAGATGGTTGAAACCAGCGATGAGTGGATCGTTACTCGGACGGGGATGAAAGAGCGGCGCCTGGCGCGCAGCGATGAGTTCACCTCTGACATGGGGCGGGATGCTGCCTTAAAGGCTTTAGAGGCGTCAGGATGCCCGGCTAGCGAGCTCGATTTGATCTTGTTTGCGACGATTACGCCCGATTACGCATTTCCAAGCACGGCTTGTCTAATTCAGAAGCAGATAGGAGCCCATAAAGCGGCTGCTATGGACATCCAAGCGGCTTGTACGGGGTTTCTGTATGCGATGGGGATTGCGAAGGCTTTTATCGAGTCAGGAATATATAAAAATATTTTGATCGTTGCGTCAGAAAAGCTCTCTTCCATTGTCGATTATAAAGACCGCAATACCTGTGTCTTATTTGGAGACGGCGCGTCGGCAGCTGTGATTTCATCAGAGGGGAAGGGGTTGCTTGTGCGCGATGTGACGCTGGGGGCCGATGGCGATCAGGCGCAGCTTTTAGTGCTTCCGGGAGGAGGCTCTAGGAACCCTTCGAGTGAAAAAACGGTTGCAGACAACCTCCACTTTCTACGGATGGAAGGAAAAGAGGTCTTTAAGCATGCCGTGAGACGAATGGAATCGGCTTCCAAAGAATCGATTGAAAAATCGGGGCTTTCTGAAAGCGATATTTCATGGTTTGTGCCGCATCAAGCCAATTTACGGATTATCGAGTCGCTGGCAAAGCGTTTTAATGTTCCTTCTGAGAAAGTGTTTGTGACAATTCATAAGTATGGCAATACGTCGGCCTCGTCGCTGGGGATTGCTTTGGACGAACTGCTCCGTGAAAAAAACCTAGAATCTGGTGAAAATATCTTACTGACGGCTTTTGGATCGGGATTAACATGGGGAGCGGCTGTTTTAACGCATGAATAGAAGAGTATTTATTTTCCCCGGACAAGGCGCGCAAATAGTTGGTATGGGCAAAGATTTTTACGACGCTTTTTCATGTGCTAGAGAGATATTTGATGAGGCCTCTGATGTGCTTTCTCAAAATATGAAAGAGCTGATTTTTTCTGGTCCTCTCGAAGAGCTTTCACAGACAAAAAATAGCCAGCCGGCTCTTTTTATTACTTCTGCCGCCATTTTAAAAACCGTGCGCCTGCAGTTCCCCAATTTAACTCCTTCTATCTGCGCAGGCCTTAGTTTGGGAGAGTATACCGCGCTTTTTGCTGCGGAGAAGATTTCATTTAGCGAGTGTTTGAAGCTGGTGGCAGCGCGCGGGGCTTTCATGCAAGAGGCATGCGGGGAAAAGCCTAGCACGATGCGGGTTGTCCTGGGGTTGGATCCTGAAATTGTTAGAGCCCACCTTCCTGAAAACGTTTGGATCGCGAATTTAAATTGCCCCGGACAGGTTGTGATCGCAGGGCTGAGCTCAGAGATGCAGGGGGCAGAAGAGCTATTAAAAGCCCAAGGTGCAAGAAGGGTTCTTCCGCTTGATGTTTCCGGCGCTTTTCACACTCCGCTCATGCGCTCTGCGCAGCTAAAGTTAGAGCCTTTGCTTCGGTCTGCAACGCTTCAAGAGAGCTCAATAGAAATTGTCATGAATGTTTCCGGAGATTTTGCGAGGAGCTTACCTGAAATCCGCTCAAACTTAATCGATCAAGTGGCCTCTCCTACTCGTTGGGAGCAGGGAGTACAAAAAATGGAAGAGGCAGGCGTTGATCTTTATATCGAGATGGGACCTGGTAAAACCCTTGCCGGGATGAATAAAAAAATTGGAGCTTTAGCTCCCACGATCAGCATTGAAAAAGTATCGGAATTGGAGTCACTGAATGAAACTGCTAGAAAGTAAAGTAGCTCTTGTAACCGGAGGGACTGCCGGTATTGGAAAGGCGATTGCTTTAGCCTATGCAAAAGAGGGAGCTTCTGTAGTAATTTTTGGAACAAATAGCGAGCGGGCACTGCAAGTTGTCCAGGAGATGGAGTCGCTCGCAGAGAGTGGTCAAAAATTTCTTTTTAAACTTTTAGATATTGCAGATAAAAAAGCGGTCGATCAGGCAATTTCTGAGGTTTTAGCGTCCATGGGTACTATCGATATTCTTGTCAATAATGCCGGCATCACCTCCGATGGGCTTTTAATGAAAATGAGCGAAGAAGATTGGGACCGAGTTATTGCTGTGAATCTTAAATCTGTTTATAATACGTGCCAGGCTTTAGTTCGATCGATGCTGAAGTCCCGCAAGGGGAAGGTGATTAACATCTCTTCTGTTGTAGGGCTGATGGGCAATGCGGGCCAGACCAATTATGCCGCTTCTAAAGCAGGGATGATAGGAATGACAAAATCGCTTGCCAAAGAGGTTGCAAGCCGAGGTATTTGTGTAAATTGTATTGCGCCGGGATTTATTCAAACATCTATGACGGATGCTTTGACAGAGGCGCAGAAAGAAGTGATTTTTAAACAAATCCCCATGGGACGCTTGGGGCTTGCTGAAGAGATTGCACATGCTGCAGTTTTTTTAGCCAGTCCAATGTCCAACTATATCACCGGCCAGACTCTGACGGTGGATGGTGGCATGGTGATGTAAAACTATAACCAGTAAAGGAAATTATGCTTATGTCATCTATAGAAAAAGACGTCATCGACATCGTAGTCGAGCAACTTGGCGTCGATGCAGCCGATGTCTCTTTGGAAAAGTCTTTCATTGAAGATCTCAATGCAGACTCTCTTGATATTACTGAGCTCGTGATGACGTTCGAAGAGCGTTTTGGCTTTGAGATCTCTGAAGAAGAAGCTGAAAAACTCAAAACTGTCGGCGATGTTGTCGACTTCATTAAAAAGAAAAAAGGCGCCTAAAGCTAAGAGGCCTTTACTCACAAAACTCCTCCGTTTTCCGGAGGAGTTTTTCTATGTCTTGTTCAGATTAAAACTAAAATCTTAGTACCGTTCTTCGGCTGTTTTCCGCTGGATATAGGCTTATAATCAGCGAAAACAGGCAAAAAAGATCGATTTCCGCTGGATATGATCGTATAAGTGGCGAAAAGTCGACTTTTTATCGAGATTCCGCTGAATAGCGCGTAAAATATTGAAGACGTTAGTAATTAGTTTTGACTTGGACCCAGGCGTCGCGGATCTTTTCTTGGCTGCTGACGACAACTGTAAACCGGAGGGTTTTAAACTCTTCGCCTTCTAGGGAGAGCAGCTGGAGGGTTTCTGAATCGCCATCTAGATCGGGGAGCACGTCGGTTGTTGCTGGGAAGATGGAAAAGGTATCGTAATGGGTTTTCATCGACTGGCGGGTATAGAGGTGGTTGATGAGCTGATAGGTGAGGTCTTGTTTTTTGCTGGGTTTGGGGATGCAGATGTTTTCAATGGTGATCATCGAACCTTCCTTAGGCATCACATATCCTACAAAGGGGAATTTTTTCATGGTTCTCCAAAGATAGGAGCTGGAGGCTACAATGGCGGCGCTATTTTTGGTGGCAAGGAAGTAGTCACCTCGGAAGTCGGCGTAGGCGTTGACGTATTTTTTCTGTTTGGTCAGAAGATCGATGATCTCTTGGAGCTGAGTGTCATTCACTTGGGAAACATCTCCATAGAGGTAAAAGGAGACCAGCTGGATCATTTGGATCGGGTCGTTCATCATGGTGACGTTATAGGAGAGCTGATTGAGATCAAAGAGCATGTCCCAGCTCGGATCAAGGGTTTTATTTGCAAAATAACTTTTATCGATACCGATGAGAAAAACTTCCCATTCAAAGGGGATGGAGTAGACGTTATTTGGGTCGAAAAAGTGGTTGAGCAGTTTGGGGTTTAGTTTGGAGTAGAAGTTGAACTTCGATTTATCAAGCGGTTTGACGAGGCCCTCTTTAATTAAGATTTCAACGCTATAGTCAGAGGGGATAATCAGGTCATAGCCATGGCCGCCGGTTGCTTTGAGTTTGACGAGCATCTCTTCATTGGAGGCATAGAAGTTCATGTTGACTTTGATGCCGGTCTCTCTTTCAAATTCAGCGATCACCGTCGGCTCTAAAATATCGCCCCATACAAAAATGTTGATCGAGCGTCCGTTTGCAAGAAAAGTCTCGTCCGGCCAGTAGAGGACTCCAAAGATGAGGGCGCACCAAAACAGGAGAACAGAGGCTCGGATGGCAATCTTCTTAATCATATAAAGATTTTACTCCGGCTACTGAGTTGGAAATAGAGCATGACCATAATGCTGCTGATGAACAGCAGAAGGGCAGAAAGAGCGTTGACAACGGGGGAGATACCGGAGCGGATCATCGAAAGAATATAGAGTGAAAGGGTTTGCACAGAGCTTCCGGCGCAAAAATAGGTTAAAATGAAGTCGTCAAAAGAGATGATAAACACTAAAAGCGCGCTCGTAATAAAGGCAGGGCTGAGGAGCGGAAGGGTAACTTTAAAAAAGGTTTGAATGGGGGTGGCTCCGAGTGCAAGGGAGGCTTCTGTGAGCCGTTCGTCGAGCTCTAAATATCTTGCGTAAACCAGAGGAATCACAAAGCCGAGCCCTAAGACGGTGTATCCAACAATCAGGGTTGCAAGCCCCAGTGAGATCGATGCAAGGCTAAAAAACCCAAGGAGGCTGACGCCGAGGACCGTTTCAGGGATGATCACGCTGCCATAGAAAAGGTTGAGGTATTTTCCGACACGTCCGCCCTGGGCGACAAAGAAAATGAGAAAAATGCCCATGAGGACAGAGAGCGCTGTGGAGCAAAAAGCAATCAGGAGAGAGTTTCCAAAAGCTTTCCAGAGGTAGATCGAGTCGATGAGCTCCACATACCATTTTAAAGTGAACGATTTCCAAGGGGAGGGAAAAGCTTCGGTATTGAATGAAAAAACAAGCAATACCACGATGGGCACCCATAAGAAGAGATAGGTGCAGGCAATAATAACAAGATGTCCAAATCGTCCTAAAGATGCTCGTTTAGCCACGGTCCCTCACAGGTTCTGTAAAACGGCCCAAAAATTTATAAAACAGGATGGCAGTCACTAGGAGGAAGACGCAGCTGACAACCATGAAAGCAGCTCCAAGCGAGCCGGTTCCTTCGGCTAAAATATAATCTGAAACAACGTTGCCAACGAACATGATTTTATCGCCTCCCATAAGCGACGGAATCGCAAACTCACCAAAGGAGGGGATGTACACTAGAAAGAACCCTGCTCTGATCCCGCGCATGGTTAAGGGGAGGATGATGCGGCGGAACGTCTGAAACCATGAAGCGCCCAGGTCAAAAGAGGCTTCGATCAGACTGGTATTAAACCGTTCTAAAGAAGAGTAAATAGGCAGCACCATAAAGGGGAGGTAATAATAGACCATCATAACCATGATGGCAAAGGGGGAGTTGAGCAGCAAAAGAGGCTCTTGAATGAAGCCAAGATCCAAGAGGAGGTTATTTAAAAATCCGTGTTTTTCAAGGACGTAAAACCAGGCATATACGTGGAGTAAAAAGTTCGTCCAAAAAGGGATCAGGAGGAGGAAGAGAAGCCCGCTTTTGAGCCGCTTGCCTCTGAATGCGATAAAATAGGCGAGAGGGTACGCGATCAAAAAGCAGAGGATCACATTGAAGATCGCCATCAAAAAAGAGAGGCCGATGACGCGGAGGTACAGTGGATTGATAAAATGGGTGATTTTAGAGAAGGTAAGCCCTTCCATCACACCATCTTCAGAAAATTGGACAAAGCTTGTCACCACAATCAGCACGAGAGGGATATAAAAAAAGAGGAGCTGCCAGAGTATTGCCGGAACGCCGATCGAAAAGGGATGTTCTGATGCAGGAGGCCTTGGAAATCTCATTTTTCTAAAATTACCACGTTTTCTTTTTGCCAATATAGGTTGACTTCGTTGTCGTAGTCGATGACTTCTTGCGGGAAGTGTTCCTCATTTTGCTCGAAGACTTGGAGTTTGAGGTGGTTTTTGAGTAAAATGTTGTATTGCGTCGATCGGCCGTGGTAGACGATGGACTGGACGGTTCCTTTGACCGTGTTTGAGAAATTTTTTACATTTTTCTTAGAGATAAAAATTTTCTCGGGGCGGATGCTCATCAAAAGATCGCATCCTTCCGACATCCATGGTTTGATGTGGGAGGCCATCAGTTTAAACCGGCCCAGGTCGGGAACTTCGATTTCCGGCTCGGGGGAGTCCATATTTCTTAAGATCCCGCTGATGATATTGGTGGTTCCCACGAACTTAGCGACAAAAGAGGAGTGTGGGAACTCATAAATTTCTTTAGGCGTGCCGATCTGCTCGATTTCTCCGCGGTGGTTCATGATGGCCATCTGGTCTGCCACCGTGAGCGCCTCGAATTGATCGTGGGTAACGTAGACGAAGGTGGTTTTAAGCTTGTCCTGAAGCTCGATGAGCTCGAGGAGCATCCGCTCCCGGAGCTTAAAGTCAAGCGCAGCCAGCGGCTCATCGAGTAAGAGCACATCAGGCTCATTGACAATGGCTCGAGCCAGCGCAACACGCTGCTGCTGTCCGCCGGAGAGCTGGGAGGGTAATTTGTAGATGTGATTCTCCAGATGGAACGCTTCGAGGATTTTAAAAACTTTTTGTTCAACAACGAGCTTGGGCAGTTTTTTTAACCGGAGGCTATAGGCGATATTATCAAAGACGTCCAAGTGAGGAAAAAGGGCATAGTTTTGAAAAACAATATTGATAGGCCGTTCATGGATAGGGTCGTGAGTGATATCTTCATCACCGAGGAAGATTTTTCCTGACTCGGCTTTTTCAAGGCCCGCAATGAGTCTTAATAGGGTTGTTTTTCCACACCCGCTGGGCCCTAGCAAGGCAAAGAACTTTCCTGCCGGGATTGTCAGGCTTATATCATTGATGATTAAGCCGCCCTCGATTGACTTTCTGAGTTTTTCTAGTTTTATACTACGCATAGAAAAATTGTAGCGATTGTCCGACTTTGTTGCAAAAATTTTCGCATATCCGGCAGAATGATAGAGAGGTTTACGATGCAAAAAAGAAAAGTGATTATCGTGGGGTCAGGTCCGGCCTCCTATACGGCGGCAATTTACGCAGCCCGGGCGAACTTAGCGCCGCTGGTCTTCGAAGGGTTTTATACCGGTCCTGCCGGCGGACAGCTCATGACAACCACCGATGTCGAAAATTACCCCGGTTTTCCCGAGGGGATCATGGGGCCCGAGCTCATGGATCTTTTTCGCAAGCAGGCAGAAAAATTTGGAACAACTTTTATCACCGAAGACGTCACACGCGCCGATCTCAAGCAGCACCCTTTTCTCATTGAAGCCCCCTCGGGGACTTTTTTTGGAGAGTCGCTGATTATTGCAACCGGCGCCCAGGCCAAACGTTTAGATGTCCCTGGAACCGGCGATCATGAATTTTGGCAAAAAGGAGTAACCGCTTGCGCCGTCTGCGACGGAGCAATGCCGATTTTCCGAGAAAAACACCTCTATGTTGTTGGAGGAGGCGATACCGCAGTCGAAGAGGCGCTCTTTTTAACCAAGTTTGGAAGTAAAGTATTTATTATACATCGCCGAGATGAGTTAAGAGCTTCTAAAATCATGGCTGCTCGCGCACTCGATCATCCTAAAATCGAAGTGCTGTGGAACCATGTTTTAGAAAAAGTCAGCGGCGACACAGTCGTTCGCTCAGTCACGCTTAAAAATGTCCTAACAGGCGCCTCATCCGAGCACACTGCCGGAGGACTTTTCTTTGCAATCGGCCACCAACCCAATACCGGATTTTTAGGAGGGCAAGTCGAACTTGAGCCCAACGGATATATCAAGGTTGTCAAAGGAACGTCATGCACCAATATAGGAGGCGTTTTTGCAGCAGGAGACGTGCAAGATCCTCACTATAGGCAAGCGGTGACAGCTGCCGGAAGCGGGTGCATGGCAGCGCTCGATGCAGAGCGTTGGCTTTCAGCGAGAGAACATGCGACGGCTTAAACTTTTACTCCTGCTTCCCTTTTCCCTTTTTGGGCTCGATCGCATTCCCTGGTTTTGCAACGTCTGGGAATTTACATTCACCCCCACGTATACCTATAGCGAATATCCCTCGGTGCAAAACGGAGTTCCTAAAAACCAAACGCCCTCCCATGACCACGTCTTAAGCTTAGATCTAGGATTTTCTCCTAACCCACAGTGGCAGATCGACACCGAAGCAGAATTTGCCGACACGCCGCGGCAGTCGATGGGACTTCGCAGCATAGCGGCCCAAGCCCGGTATCTTTGGCTCGAGGATCTTCTCGGGGATCCCGTCTCCCTTACAACCGGCGTTGTCCTCCGAGGCGTCACACGCCATAGCATCAAAGATGTCAGCTGTCCTTATCACTCGTATCTGAACTTCGAGCTCAATACCGCCCTCGGCCGAGAATGGGACCGCGGAGCTGATTGGAGATTTCGGACATTTGGAGGCGCCTCCATAGGAATTGCTAACCACGGCTATCCCTGGGCAAGCGCCTTCGGAATCATGGAAGGCCAGATGCATCATGTCCACCGATTAGGCCTTTTCATCGACGGCCAGCTGGGGTTCGGACATCACAAGAAGGTGTTCATCGACCATTTTAACGGTTACGCCTCCATCGAACATCGAAACGTCGATGCCGGTATCAAATATACCTACGTTTTTGAAATATGGGGCCAGCTATCGCTCTCCTATGCCCGAAGACTCTATGCCCGCTCCTTCCCAGAAAAGGTGAACTTCTTCACCATCTCCTATATGCTTCCGTTTTCACTCTTTTGATGTTGTTGATACTCAAGAACTTTACTCTTCATAAAAAGGGTGTACATTATATTGGGCGCCAAATATAATGTTCAATGTGATAAAGATAAGAAAGACACCAGAATTCGAAAAGTGGCTCTCGGAATTAAACTCGAAAGAACAGGCCCAAATTGAAGCCCGCCTTTTTAGAATTGAAGAATGTCACCATTTTGGAGATTTTAAGCTATTAGAGGGATCTAGCTATCCTCTTTTCGAACTCAGATGGAAAAATGGCTGGCGAATCTATTATTACAGGGAAGAAGCAGCTGCCATTATGGTACTGCTAGGAGGAAAGAAAAATGACCAAAAAAAAGACATTAAAAAAGCAGAAAATTTATTTCGACGATATGCCTATTATAAGAAGTAAAAAAAGTTCTAAATTAAAAGACCATGATCCTAGCAAGTTCTTCAAACGACATGAAAAAGTTGCGGAGGCATTGCTCAGGAGTCTCGAAGAAAATGATGCTCCAGCCTTCTTAGAAATTTTGAACACCTATCTTTATGTGAATAGAACAAAAGCTGCAAAAGAAACTGACTTATCCCGTACAACAGTCCAAAATGCACTATCAAGCAAAGGAAATCCAACGATTCGAACGATTGCTAAAATCGTACACCATGCTGTTGCGTAAAAAGGTTTTGCAGTTGCCGCTCAAGTTTGTAAATAAATCGCTACTGTCGAAACATAGGCTTTGCAGTGACTCATGGAGAGAATCACGTGGGGGTTGCCTAACTTTTTCATGACTTTAGAAGAGAAGTGGACGAGGGGCTTTCCGGTTTTGTCATGAGAAATCTCAATATCTAAAAAACCGATCTGATCTCCAAAACCGCAGCCGAGCGCCTTTACTACCGATTCTTTTGCAGAAAACCTAGCCGCGTATTGAGGCATCGGGTCGCGGTGTTTTTTGCAGTAGGCTTGTTCGCCGGCCGTGAACACTTTTTCGATAAAAGCGTCGCCATTTTTTTCGATCGCCTCTCGCACGCGTTCGATTTCAACGATGTCGGTTCCTACCCCTAAGATACTCATCGGTCTTCTTCATCTAAGGGTTCATCGGTTGGATATTCGTCTTCATCTTCTTCGCCTTCTTTGGCCACGTTGCAGAAGATCATACGGCCAGATGTGGTGTGTTTAACAGAGAGCACGCGCGCTTCAATTGTACTGTTAATATAATCGCCTCCTCCGTTGACAACCACCATCGTGCCGTCTTCAAGGTAGCCGACGCCTTGCCGCGGCTCTTTTCCATACCGTTGGATCTTAATACGGATCAGCTCTCCGCCTTCCATGAGCGGTTTTAATGCATTAGATAGGGCGTGGAGATTGACAACAGTGATCCCTTCAATCGAGCCCATCTGCACGCGGCTGATGTCCGAGCTTAAAATATTTGCGTCAAGAAGCCTTGCAAGCCTAACGACTTTACCCATGATATCTTTGACTTCCGGAAAGTCGGTTTCATGGTACCTGATCTCTGCTTCAGGCATAGACTCAAGTTTTTTAACAACTTCTAGGCATCTCTTGGCTCTTCCTCGGCTTGTTTCATCGCCCACCTCGGATTGTGCATAAAGCTCTTTCACAACAAAACGGGGGATCACGAGCTGGTGATTGAGAAGTCCTGTCGCTGCAAGATCAATAATGCGTGGGTCGGCCAGCACCGAAATATCAACAACGAGGTCTTTTTTCTTCTGCGATGTCTGCGTAAACCGTACAAAAGGAATGCTGACATAGAGTTCATCCGAAGAGCGCAACGTCATGATCGTTCCAAGATAGACTCCGAATAAGATGATCGCGATTTTAATCAGCTCAATCGTATGAGGCTGGAGAAGAACTCCGATGGAGCTGACTTCTAAGATCGCATGGAAAATAAGCGAAAGAGCTAGACCCATCAAATATCCGATGAAAATGCCCAAAATCGCAATGTTGAACGACCGTAGATTAAATCTTCGGAAGGCTAGATCAAAAGCAATCAGCACCATCCCAAAAGTAAACCCGATCCCGATCCCAAAGAGTACGTTCGCAACTGTTCTTCCCGTCGGGAGAGAAATCATGAACAGTGTCATAAAGACAATGCTGAGCACCACAAACAGCGTTCTTAAAAATGCCAATGAAATATTCATTAGTTATCACCCTTTTTTTGATGAGAGTCTATCGAGGGGTAATTTTTTGAACAAGGGAAAATAGATATTTCATGCATGTGGTGCTTGATAAGATTCAAGAATTTAACTATATTGGCTTTAAATTTAAGCGGAAGAAAAAGATGTTATCCAAATTTCTAGATCCAAAAAATGACGTCGCATTTAAGAAGATTTTCGGCACAGAAAAGAACAAAGACAT
>JBGPMV010000026.1:0-13089 GCA_041487155.1 Rhabdochlamydiaceae bacterium | reverse complement strand
TGAAGAGTCGTTAACAGAGTATTTTGAAACCCAAATGGATGGCAGGTTTTATGATAGACGTGATGAAATGTACCATAATTTGGCAGTAAGGCTCTATTTTGAAGGCCATTTTGAAGCTGCGCTTAATAATCTAGAATTTTTCGAAAAAGGGAATGATCATACTGAATCCCAAATTCTGAGATATTTGATAGGTGAGAAACTCGAAGATGAAGAAATGATGCGCGAAGCATTCAAGCGAGTTTTGGTTCTAACCAATAATGCGCTCCTGGTCGATGACAGAGAATTCCTCCAAGATCAACTCTTTCTCATATAACAATCTAAAAACTATAACCTAGCAGTAGGCGGGCGCCGACGATCGTTTGGGGTGAGTTGAGGTTTAGTTTTAGGAGGTACGGCTCGAACTCAAAGTCCCATCTGTTGGAAGATCCAAGAAGCCAGCGGAAGGGAAGGGCTGCCTCAAATCCCCAGAATGTCTTCTTCCCTTGTGTTGTTGTAATGGAGACGAACCGTTTATCGTGGACGTCAAATCCGTACATGAGTTTTAGATCGACGCCGATCATGAAGCGGTCGTAAAACTTCTGGATGGTTTTAAGGCCTGCAGCTCCATAATACCAAAACGCATGGTCGGACGAGGTCCCTTCATAGTGCCAGCCGATTCCCAAATAGGGTGTGACGATAAACTCGGGAAAAACCGTGCTTTGGGAGTTATAGCCCAGCCTTTGCTCGACCGTGGTCCAAAGTCTTGTTTGATGTTCATGCTCGGACTTTGTCTTCTGGTTAGAAGAAGATAAATGAGTTGTAGAGTTTTTTTTACGGATGTTATCGCGTCCCCAGCAAATGACGGCTTCAGTTCCGGCATAGAGCGCATCGGATTGTAAATAATCATATCCTAATCGAATTCCTGCATAGTATCCATCGATGGAGGCGCTCAGCTTAGTTCCTTCGCTGTCTCCTTCAAAGCCACTTCGATAGTGCGACCAGAAAATATCGGGGCCGATTTCAAATCGATGAACGGGAGTTTTGATCGTTTCATCTGCATAAAGCGCAGGAAGAATGAGGAGTCCAAGAGCAAGCCATTTCATAAAGATACCTTTGTGATCTCGTATGATAAAGAATGTCTTTTAATTTTGAAAGCAACTCCTTCGCTAAAGGAAGCAAAGGAGTGATAGGTTAGCTCGTATGAGCGAGATGCTCGCAAACGAGAGGAACGTTGACGGGGATTGGGAATGGAACTTGGTCGAGGTGCGGCTCGCTGACAAGTCTTCCGCTGAAGGCGACTGGATCGAGCTCCATATAACCCGGAACTTCGCGGCCTGTGTTTTCAACGGACTGCTTTACAGTTGGGAGCTGCTGGGATTTGGCTTTAATAGAGACAACCATTCCAGGCTTCACTTCAAAAGATCTGCGGTCGACTTTTTTGCCGTTGACTTGCACGTGGCCATGGGTCACGAGCTGCTGGGCTGCAAAAATCGTCGGTGCGAGTCTAAGACGGAACACAACGTTATCTAAACGGCACTCTAAACGTCTGAGGAAGAGGTGTGATGTAACCCCTTTTTGACGGAGCGCTTCTTTGTAGTAGCGTACGAGTTGTTTTTGGTTGATCATGCCATAAATGGCTTTGAGTTTCTGTTTTTCTTCGAGCTGTTGTCCGAAGTCAGATTTCTTTTTTCTCTTGGCTCCATGGGCCCCGGGTGGGTTTGCCTTATGCAGTAAGGGATTGCGTGCACGACCAAAAATATTGACGCCAAATCGACGAGCGATGCGGTTTTTAGGGCCTGTATAACGTACCATTGTCTCTCCAAATCACGTGTAAAAAGTGCAATTTTAGTAGACATTGCGTTTTTCCACAAGTGTAAAAACTTGAGATTCCTCAAATTTTCCGTTTGACAGGCCCGCTCCAGGAAAGCGGATGCAAGGCGCCGAAGGGAACCCGATGCAGACAACCCCCGTGTGGGGTTGGCGAAGCAGGGCAACGCAGCAGGCGTTTCATGGAGTCGGGAAATGGCCAACGGTAAATTAGGGGAATCTCAAGTAAGTGATTTTTTGAATTGAGAGTCTTGTTTTTAGAGGGACAGAGTTCTATACTTGTCTCCTGATGGAATACCATGTTTTAGCCTATTATTTATTCACACCTTTGGAAGATCCGGCGCTTGAAGTGTTTCGGCATAAAGAGTTTTTTTCAGGCCGTGATGTTCAAGGAAGGATTTACATTTCTAAGGAAGGGATCAATGGCCAGATGAGCGCTTCGGTTATGGCGGCGCAGGAGTATATGGAGTGGCTGAAGTCGGATCCCCGTTTTAAGGGGGTCGAATTTAAAATTCATTCTTGGCATGAACACTGTTTCCCTCGGTTGACGGTGAAGGTAAGGCAGCAGCTGGTCGCGCTGGATCAAACGGTCGATATGAACAAGGCGGGAGTCCATCTTTCGCCGGAAGAGTGGAAGAAGATGCTCGATCAAAAGGATGAAAACACGCTCCTGATCGATGTCAGAAACGACTATGAGTGGGACATCGGCCATTTTGAAGGGGCAGCACTTCCCACTCTGGAACAGTTTAGGCAGTTTCCTGAGTATGCAAAAAAACTTAAAGAGACGCGTGATCCTTCTAAAACAAAGGTGATGATGTATTGCACCGGCGGCATCCGTTGCGAGCTCTATTCGGCTCTCATGAAGGAAGAGGGGTTTAATGAGGTGTATCAGCTGCAAGGGGGCGTGATTAAATACGGTCTTGAAGCCGGCTCCAAACATTGGAGAGGCAAACTGTTTGTGTTTGATGATCGGCTCTCGGTGCCCATATCTGATAAGGAGCCGGCAGAGGCGATCAGCAGATGCATCCACTGCAGGGAAGTGACCGATCTTTATTACAACTGCGCTAACATGGATTGCAATGAGCTTTTTCTTTCATGCCCTGTGTGCGCAGAAAAAACGCACGGCTGCTGCTGCACTGCGTGTGAAGGGGCCCCTCGCGTCCGCGCTTTTGTAAAGCAAGAGCGTCCCAAACCTTTCCGCCGGATCCATGGAACTTCTTCTTGAAGGCTCGATTAGAGCCATCAAAGAGGCGGCCGCCAAAGGATCTCTGACGTGGAGAGGGAAAAAAGTCATATTAGATCCTTTTTTACCGGTCGGTTTTTTCTTTGAAATTTCTTCTTTAGAGGAGGGGCAGTTTTCTCTTGCGCCTCGGGTTACAATGGGATCACGCGTGGAAGGGGCAGAAAAATTTGATCTGCTCACACCTCTAGGCGTACTGCAAGGCGGGACTTTTCGTTTCTGGGAAAACCCCGATCATTTTGAAGAGAGGCCCGCTTTTGTCGCGGCTCAAGAGCTTGATAAACTTTTAAAGGACGGGCTCTCGCATAGGTTCAAGGGTGAAAAACCCCGTTTAAAGCCGGCGCCCCTGCCGATTTTGAGGCTGACGGATCGGACAGGCGCTTTTGGAAATCTTCATCTCGATTATGGGGCTTGGGGAGAGACTGTTTTTCATGATCATGTTCCGACTTCTGAAGAACTGCATTGGGAAAAAGATCTTTTAGAAACGGCTTTTAAGAAAAAAATCGTGGGAGTCTCTCACTATTTTTGTCCGCTGGACCTCGTTGGGAAAAGCATTGCGTTTTTGCTCGAGATGGGATGGAACGTGTTTGATTACCGGGGACGGCGGGTAATTCGTCAGCACTCCATCACGTGTGAAACGCAGGAGGCAGAAGATGCGGTGATTTTGCGAGGAAAAGCCCGCTTTGGGGAAAAAGAGCTTAAGATCCAAGATATTGTAGGCGCTTTTGAGCGGCATGAAAGATGGATCGATCTTTCTCCGCATGAGGTGGGGCTTATTGAGCTGTCGCCTGCATGGGAGGCGATTTTAGATGAAGAGCGAGCGCCTGAGGGAATCCGTGTCCGAAAAGCTCATATCGGTCTTTTAAGCGAGATTGCGCCGCTGCCGCCTTC
Organism: Rhabdochlamydiaceae bacterium; assembly: GCA_041487155.1. Classification (GTDB taxonomy): domain Bacteria; phylum Chlamydiota; class Chlamydiia; order Chlamydiales; family Rhabdochlamydiaceae; genus PALSA-1444. The sequence continues at coordinate 9,152 of JBGPMV010000026.1, read as the reverse complement.
TTATCAGGAGGCAGAGTGGAAGGAGGTTTTTCCTACAGCTGCATTTCACGGGACGTTATTTCCATATCAACAAAAGGGACTCAGCTGGCTCTCTTTTTTATATCGAGCCGGTTTTTCGGGGCTTCTTGCCGATGAAATGGGGCTGGGCAAGACCATTCAGGTGCTTGCTTTTTTAACTCTTAGAGAGGGAAAGGTATTAATTGTGATGCCTGTGACGCTGCTGTCGCTTTGGAAGCAGCAGATCGGGCGGTTTCTTCCCGGGAGTGATGTTTATATCCATCAAGGGGCGGATCGGCCAGCGTCGCTGGAGGGTCACCGGATCATTCTCACATCGTATTCGACACTGCGCCTGGATAGCGCATTATTTATGCAAGAAGAGTTCGACACGGTGATTCTTGATGAAGCGCAAATGATTAAAAATGCGGCGACTCAAGTCGCACAGAGTGTCTTTTGTCTTAAAAGCAGATTCCGTTTAGCGCTGACGGGAACGCCGATTGAAAACCGTGTGGAGGAGATTCATTCGCTGTTTCGTTTTCTAATGCCGAGTCTGCACGATCCATCGCCCCAAAAAATCCGTCCGTTTATTTTACGGCGCACAAAAAAAGAGGCGGGGCTGGATCTGCCTGAGAAGATTGTTCAGGTGATTGGTGTGGATCCTTCAGAGGATGAGTATGAGCTTTATGAAAAGATGCTTCGGAGTAAAAAAACGGAGCTTGCAAAGAAAATTGCTGAAGAGGGGCTGCCGGCGCACAGAATGGAGGTTCTCGAGCTGATTTTGCGGCTGCGGCAGCTGTCCTGCCACCCTAGTCTTCTCGATCCTTCGTATACGGGAGAGGCGCGAAAATTTAGCCAGGTGCTTGCAGATCTTGAAGAGGTTCTCGCATCTGAGCACAAAGTGCTTGTCTATAGTCAATTCACCTCGGTCCTAAAACTCTTTGAGAAGGAGTTTAAAGAAAGAGGATGGAACTATGTCTATTTGGATGGATCGACGAAGGATCGTGAAGAGCCGGTGGAGCGATTTCAAAACGACAGGCAAGTCTCTATTTTCTTGATCAGCTTAAAGGCCGGAGGCGTGGGTCTCAATCTTCAAGCAGCCGATTATGTTTTTCTCTATGATCCGTGGTGGAATAGCGCTGTTGAAAATCAAGCGATCGATCGGGCGCATCGCTTTGGCAGGAGAGAGACGGTCATTGCACGCAAATATTACACGACGCAGACGATCGAGGCCAAAATCTTGGATCTGCAGTCGAAGAAAGAGGCTCTTGCCCAAAGCATCTGGGAGGAGGATTCAAAAGAAGCGCTCTCATTTACGGATATTGCCGCATTACTGGAGATTGAGCTGTAGAATTTCTGCAAATGCTTGAGCCATGACACGCCCTACTTTTTTGAACCTAGCATTATGCTCAGAATGGAAAGTGAGTTTATCTTCGTGATCGTGAGGAACGATGATTGATTTAAGATGGGCGGTGTAACCGAGCTTATTTGGCATCAATGTAAAGGCTTTTTCATCAAAGGCAATTTCTGTTTGTTGATCTGTTTTAGTAAGGGTAACAGTAATAGATGTTGAGATTTGCGCTGAGGGACAAATTTTCAAAAAAGGTGCAACGATCCATTGTACTGGATAGGGCATTGTGTCCCACACAAACTGTGGAAGCTTTGTCACAGGCACGATTTTATGGGAATCATACGAGAGTGTAAAAGTCTGAGACTCTTCATTTAATTGCACGGAAGTGATTTGTTCAACTCTGAAAATAGTTTGCAAAAGAAACTCTGCAAAAGTTACAGAATTTGAATCGGCCTGCCACGAGATATGCTTTCCAGGAAGTGCTGCCTTAAATTTTTCAACTAGAGGAGCCACTGCAGCTTTGTCATCGATGGATTCTACTTCTAGTGATGGGATAAGCTCCGATTCACCATCTTCAGCCGATATGTATTCATCATCACTTTCGTTTTCCGGTTTTTTCTGCGCTAGAGGCTCGCCTACAGGAGGGGTCCCAGGGTCATCTCTTTTGCCATCGGTATCTGGTTTGTTAGGCTGTAAGTTAGGGGTCTCATTCTTTTTTTGGTGAGTTATGGAATAGAAATAAGGCTGCACCCATCTAGAGATTTTATAGAGGGTAAATAAGCCTACTGGGATGAGAGCAATTTTTTTGATGGAGGGGAATCCTGGCAGGCGGTTCCATGCTGACTGTATAGGGGAGGGTGTCTTTTTCTGAAAGAAGGCAAAAATCTTATCGGTGGGGATCTTTTGTTTGAAAATGGGCGAGAGGGTGTTTTGACAAAAAGAATAAATGGGTTTCAACATGTTAAAAATTATAACATGGTTGCCGAATTTTATTCAGCTTTTTCGCCAGGAGGCTGTTCTTCGTCCAGGAGTTCTTGGGCTGCCATCTTAAGAGTCATGAGGCCATTTTCGAACCCAACCTCTTTTAAAAGGCGGTCTAGGTAGTTAAGCTCTGCAACGAGCTGATCGTTAAGAGTTTCTAGCTCTGAGACCCTTTTTTGCAACTGTTCTTTTTCCATAGTTCTCCTATAGTTATTACTTTAATAGATGCAAGGGGCGTGCCAGAGGAGCTTAAGGAGAGGTAATTCCCTCAAAGTGAAGGAGCTGCTCTTTGATGCGGGGGTCGGGAGTGAACGAACCAATGCCTCCGGAGGATGGAATGACCCTATGGCAGGGCATTAATAGGGGGAATAAATTTCCGCTGCAGAAGCTGCCGATGGCTCTTGCGGCGCCCGGATGGCCGATGGCCCCTGCAAGTTCTTGATAAGAAATGAGTTGTCCCGGAGGGATCGATTGGAGGTGTCGGGCGGCTTTCTGGGAAAAAGGGGTTTTATGGTAGGAAGGTAGGGGAAAAAGGGACCACTTGCCTTGCGAGTAGTCTTTGAGCCAGGGGAGCAGCTCGTCCTGAAGCTTTTTTGAGGGGCAATCTAGAACAAATTTAGGGGCAAGAAAAAGGGCGATACGTTCTAGCGTATCACCCTTTACAAAAACTTTGACTCCCACCTTGGGGAGGGAGGCAATCGTGATTAGTCTTTCCATGAGGAAGGGGCGTTGATCTGACCAATCATTTGGTCGAGATGGCTGAGCTCTTTCCATTTATGTTCGGAGACTTTTTCTCCATCATAGAAATATTCAACCTGGGCAATGCCTTCGACATAGTATTTAGAGGGGCCGTGCTTATGGTCGTTTTCCCAGAGAATTTCTTGGGAGATGGTTTCTCCGTCGAGGTAATGGATCTCAAGGCCGTTTTTCTGTCCGTCAAGGTAATGGACTTCAACGGATCTTGCGCCGTTTTTAAAGAAGGTTGCTTTTCCATGGAGCTTTCCGTTCACGTATTCTTTAACGGCAACCGGATCGCCTGTTTCTGCAAAGCTTCTCTTTTCACCGTGAAGAACGCCATGGATGAAATAGGCGTTGCTTTCGGGCGCTCCGCTAGCGTAGAAAGTGTCTCGTTTGACAAGAAAGCCTTGTTCGATCTCTTCTTTTGCTTGGAGAATGCCTTGGATATCTCGGATGACGCGTGTTCCACGGCCTCTTTCGACACGGGATTCTACATCGTTTTGGCGTGAGAAATACTGTCCTTCAACGAGTTCTGCGCTGGCATATTCTTCTGTCAGCATGGGGATTCCGTCGCTGTACCATTTAGTGGTTGCAAAGCGGGTGGGAGAGAGTTGGACCTCTTCACGCAGCGGCATTCCATGGACATCATAGAGGGTTTGTTTGACGAGGTTACCTTGATTATAGAGATAATACGACTCGACTGTCTGGCTGTGGGGGAACGTATGTGTAGTAGGGCCGTGCAGCTTGCCGTTTTCATAGGTCGCCGTAATGGTGACGCCGGTCTTGAGGTTTGTGATGACCTGGCCCGGATATTTGTGTTCTTCAAATTCATTTTTTGAGACGGCATATCCATATTTATGGACATATCTCTCTGAAACTACATTGCTTTCTTGGTTATTTTTGTGGCAGCTTGCCAGAAAGAATGTAAGGCATCCAACCAGGGGAATAATAAATTGTCGCATGAAAAACCTTCCTTTAGATTCAATGAACCTCATCATATTAGATTGGCAACCTTTTCCGCTACAGAATGTGTAAGTTGATGGTGTTGTTCTTCAACTGTTTCGTATGCAATTGTTTGATGCCGATCGCGATAGACAAAGCGGAACGTGACATTTTTTCGATCGGGGCCGAGCTCTTTGCTGGTGAAAGAATCGATCATTTCAAACGATTCTAAATGGCGTGATTTTGAAGATTTGATAAGAGAGGCAATGGTTGCATAAGGGAGGTGGGCGGAAAGGGTCACCGTCCAATCTCTGGTAGAGGAGGGGTACTCAGCTAAGGGATGGAACTTCACGGCTTCTTTTTTCATGCCTAAAATATCGCTCAAATTAAGTTCTGCAAAAAGAATCCTGCCAAATAAATGAGCGTTTAAAACGAGCTGAGGATGGAGTTCTCCAAAAACGCCGATGGTGGTCTCTCCGACTTTTACTTGCGCCTGTCTCCAAGGATGGAGGGTGTGGAGATTGGAAGGAGCAAATTGAACATTTTTCAGATGGAGGTGTTCGACGAAATTTTCAATCATTCCTTTTAAATCAAAGAAATCAAATGCACTAGGCTTACGATCGAAATGGGGATGTCTAGAAAGTCCCGAAAGAAGAACAGCAGCGCAGCTGGGCTCTGCAATTTCTTCCCCTTCTTTATAGTGGATCTTTCCAATTTCAAAGAGCGCAAGGTCTGTTTGCTGAAAATTAAAATTATGCTGCGCAACTTTGATAAGACCGGGCAGCAGCGAGGTGCGGAGCACCGATTGATCTAAAGAACGGGGATGAAGAACGCGCAGCGTGGCGCTATCTGAGATCTCTTTTTCCTTGGTCAGTTCATTTTCTAAAGGACTGATGAGATCGCACGTGATGCATTCTTGAAGCCCTTCACCAAGTAGAAGCGTCCGTGCTTCTCCTTCGAGTGTAAAAAGAGGAGAGTCAGCAAGGCTGCCGGCCGAGTAAACGGGTCTCACTCGGGGGATGTGATTGTATCCATAAAGACGGGCGATCTCTTCAATGAGATCGACTTCGATATTGATATCGTTTCGGTAAGATGGGATGGCAACGTGCAATCCTTCTTTTTCTTGCTTGGCTGTCATCTCAAGCCGTTTGAGAAGATCGATCATCTCGCCGGTGCTTAAGGTAAATCCTAATAACTCTTGCACGCGAGAAGGTCTAAGGAGAAGCATTTTTGGTTTGGAAGGGTGCGGGTAGTGATCGACGGGCGCTTGAACGGCTCCTCCTGCGATCTCTTGGATAAGCTGAGCCGCTCTTGCAAGCGCTTGAAGAGCGGCTTTTTCATCGACGCCTCGATCAAAGCGGGATGAGGCGTCGGTTTTAAGTCCGAGCAGTCTGCTAGACCTGCGTATAGAGCCGGGCGCAAAGACCGCCGCTTCAATGAGTATATTTTTTGTTTGCTCGGTTGCGGCAGATCCGGCCCCTCCCATGATTCCTGCAAGAGCAAGCGGCTTTTCTTGATCGCAGACTAAAAGAGTGCCTGCAGGGATTTCTCTTGTTTGATGATCGAGAGTTTCAAATGCAAAGGGGCTCTCTGCCGGTTTGATCACCATTTTTGATCCTGCAATCCGATCGAGATCAAAAATATGGAGAGGATGTCCGAGCTCGATCATGACGTAGTTGGAGACATCGACGACATTATTAATGGGGCGCAGGCCGCACTGAATGAGCCGATTTTGCATCCAGGCAGGTGACGGTCCGACTTTAATATCTTTGATGATTTGGCAAGTAAACCGAGGGCACAGCTCAGAATTTTCAATCTCGATGCTCATCTTGCGATCGCCGTTTATACCAGCTTTAGCTTCCTGCGGATGAATCTTGAGGTTGAAAGAGGCGGCAAGCTCTCTTGCTATTCCTAAAACGCTTTGGCAGTGTCCTAAGTTCGGTGTGAACGAAAGATCAAAAACGGGGTCTAAAACAGTGGCTGCAAGATCGATTCCTAAAACTGTTTCTTCAGGTAGCTCAATGATCCCTTCACTTTCTTCAGAAAGCTGGAGCTCTTTTGCAGAGCAGAGCATTCCGCACGATTCTATATCCCGTATTTTGCTTTTTTTGATTTTCCATTTTTTGCCATCCGCATCTGTCAGCTCTGCACCTTCTCTTGCAAAGGCAACAACAATTCCTTCTCTGCAATTGGGCGCTCCGCACACAACTTGATACTCTGCTGTTCCATCTGTGACGCGGGCCACGCGAAGCCTGTCGGCGTTCGGATGTTTTTCCGCAGCGAGAACTTTTCCGACGACAACGCCAGAAAAAGCGGCTTGATCACCTTTGATCTCTTCGACTTCGATTCCAAGATTTGTAAGGTGGAGTGCGATCTCACGTGCTGTTTGGGTGAGAGGCAAAAATTGTTTTATCCATGACAAAGGGACTTTCATTAAACTCTTCCTTCGCGTTATAAAGATGATTCGAAACATAAGGATAACAGATTGGACACGTCGTTGCAACCTCAGTGGGAGAAAAAAAGCCGTTTTCTGACGCAGCTCTTGATTTGGAGCGGGGCTTTAAACATTGGACTTTTGTCATCTTTGATTTATCTGGTTGTGCAAAGCCGGCCTGAAATGATTTCTTTTGATTTGAAGCCGGCAGCGGCAGCAGCCACCTTACAGTCCTCGAATCAAGAAATTTTATGGCAGTTTTCAACCCTCTCTTGGGCAGAGCTTATTGGTCAGCTAGACAATGACGATTTAGTGGAAGAGGGGTATAAAAAAAGAGATTTAGCCTTAGCAAGTCTAGTAGCGTTTCATGGCCTCGATATTGAGCGGGCGCTTCAAGGATTTTTTATTCAGAAGCGGGGCATTGCTTTTACTCGCAAAGAGGGGCCAGAAGAAATTAATTTAATTTTATATCCGGGTCTTTCCGAGGATCAATTTGGGGCGATCCGCCGGTTTATTCAGACTGAAAAATTTCCCTTTACGGCGCTCGGGCTTTTCTATGAGATTCAACATGCAGCCCAGCCGCGCGATCCGGCGCTCTTAGAGGCGTTTTATTTAACCCCTGAATTTAATTCGATCGCAACGCTCTGTCAAAGAACGGGCATTCATTTGCCCAAAGAATTTATCATTGAGATGATTGCTCAAGGCGATTGGAAAACGCTCCATCAATTTGCAGCCGAGCAAAAAGAACAAATGGATCTCACGCCCGATCGTTTAAAAAAACTTCTTTTAAACTATGTCAAGTGCCGCTCGGTTCTTGCTGCAAAAATCATTCTCCAATCTGACCGTGAATTTATTCTCAAAAGATTGGATGATCGCGATCTGATCAACTTTTTAGAGTTATTCAAAGAACCTTCGGCGCCTTTAAAAGAGTTGTTAAAAGAGCTTATTACCAGCGCCCGCTCCGATACGGTTTGGAAAAAAGCTGCCGGACTGCTTTATCAGTTTGGGGGCCTCCAGCTGCCGGAGCCGTATGATCACAACGCAACGCTTGCTGCTTTTGCCGGCGGCATAGCGCCTGTTCAAAAAGTTCAGGAACCTGTCATTGCAAAAAAAGAAGAGCAAAAACATACGATTGCGCATGGAGAAAATCTGTGGAAGATCGCCCGTAAATATAAAGTCTCTATAGAAGCCCTCCGAAAAGCCAACAATTTAGAAACCGATAAGCTGCGTGAAGGAAAGACCCTTATTATTCCTATTAAGGAACAGGATCCACCCCGCCTGGATTCCACGGATGGCAGCGGCAGATCCGTTTGACAGTTAGCCACGACCCTTTGATCGCTCCATGTTTTTGAAGCGCTTCAGCGCCATAATGGGAGCATGAGGGATAAAATCTGCAAGTCTGTCCGATCACCGGAGCAATCGTCCATTGATAAATACGAATCAGTCCGATCAAGATAAATTTCATGCCTAGACAATTTCCTTAAACACCACAATGCAAATCTCGATGAAGATCAAGATGATGATGATCCACTCAAGTCTTGAAGAATGCTGGTGGTTGAGCTCGCTGCTCAAAATCTCAAAAAGTTCATGGACGACGCCTAGGCGCTTATTGAGCACTTCGGCCCGTTTATTGGTGTCGAGGTAATGAGTTGTTCGACGGTAATAAGGTTCAAGCTCGGGATAGTTCCAGAAAAATTCAGGAGTATCTAAAATCTCCGAATGGAGGTTGACGAAGTTTCTTTCGATGAAAAGCTCACCCATTTTTCTTGAGATTTCTTTTCTCGACATCCGGATCTTTCCCTTTGTCGCCAAATCTTCCGGAAGATATTTGGTATTATGAATCGTCTTTTGAATCGTCTCTTCAAACGTCGTCAGTTTGACCGATTGCGCAACGCCGTATGAAATCGCAAGTTTTGTTAAGACATTTTTCGTAGGAAGCGAGATTTCATCTTCTTCGATTCGCATGTTTTCTTCGTACACATACGTAAACTCATCCATTTCCGGTTTAGCCATCGGCTCTTTTTCAAATTCTTTGAGCGATCCTAAAATCGCATGCTCTTCTTCCTCGGTAAAACCCCATAAAACGACGCAGCCATACGAAAAATAAAAAATATCGCCCTTGGGCTTTCTCTCTTCTTTGAGCAGCAGGTGGACGCAATCGCGGAAAAGTTGAGCAGATCCGAACTTCTGCAAAGACTGAAAAAGGCGGGAAATGTCGTACGCCGCGGCGGTACAGTACGTGGTGCATCGCATGTTTGTGACTATAGCCTATCTCCGTTAAAAAGGGAAGGAATCGACTTTGCCCTGCTCTGCTTGGGCTGATTTCCCCGTTTACATATACCACGACCGGTGGTAATGTTACCACTGTAAGTGGTAGTATGTTTGAACAGTTGTTTAATAGCCGTCTTGTCGAGAAAGTGCTCTTTTACATGGTAGCAAATGATAAGTGCTTTGCCAGTGAGCTTCGCCAGGCATTTGGGCTATCTATTTTTGGTTTTCAAAGAGCTCTTACACGACTAGAAAACCAAGGCATTCTTGTCAGTACAATAGAAGGCAGAAACAGATTGTATTATTGGAACCCACGATATCCTTTTCTCTCAGATTTTAAATCGTTTATATCAAAAGCGTATTCCTCGCTACCGGACGATATGAAGAAAAAGTATTATGAGAGACCTATCCGAAAACGCCCAAGAAAAAAAGGCAAGCCATTAT
>JBGPMV010000025.1:0-13166 GCA_041487155.1 Rhabdochlamydiaceae bacterium | reverse complement strand
TCGATGCTCCTTCACATTTTCTTGAAGAAAAACTCACCATTGATACGCTTCCTCTCCAGCAATTACTCGTAGCAGCGTGTGTGCTTGATGTGTCAAGTAAAGCAACAGCTAGCTATGCCATTTCTCTTCAGGATGTTCAACATTATGAAGCTAATTATGGCCCGATCATTGAGAATAGCATTGTTATTGGCTATACCGGATGGAGTCGTTATTGGCCTGACACAAAGGCGTATCGTAATGCGGATGCAAATGGAGAGATGCAGTTTCCTGTTTTCTCGATACCTGCCATAGAATATTTACTACAAAAAAAGATTGCTGGAATCGGAACAGATTGCTTTTCTCCTGAACCCATCCGGCTGCGTGACCCTTCTTATCCCATTCATAACATGTTATTTAAAGAAAAAAAATACATTATCGAAAACATTGCCAATGGCAATCTTCTGCCACCCAAAGGAGCCTATGTTATCGTGCTTCCTTTAAAAGTTCAAAATGGTGGAGAAGCTCCAGCGCGAGTTATTGCACTGATTCCGAAAAAATAGAAGCCTTGATTGTTCATGTAGTCTTTTTCAAGAGAATCGGGAGCAATAGGGCGGCCTTTGCCTTGAGCTCTATTACGTAATAGCAGAGCAGTTTCACGGTAATTGTTCACGGGGTCTAGCAAATTTTTTCCTCAAGTGGTTGATTAGAAAGATTTAAGTTGATAGTTTTGTTTGGCATGAAGCCGAGCTATAACGAACTTTTTGCACTGGTTCAACATCTGAGCAAAACTGTTTTTGAACAACAAGAGACGATAAAACGACTCACGAAAAGAGTTGCTGAGCTCGAGGAACGACTGAAACTCGACTCTAAGAACAGCTCTAAGCCACCATCCTCAGATCAAAAAGGCTCTTCAAAACCACACAAGAAAGGTGGAGCAAGGCCAGGCCATCCTGGGCATTTTCGTCCTCTCTTCTCAGCTGAACAGATCAATAAACGCGTTGTTCTTAAAGTAAAAAACTGTCCTACTTGCGGCAGTACTGTTAGGCCAACAAACGAACCTCCTTCCATCCATCAACAAGTTGAGATCCCTGAAGTCTGTTTCCATGTGACGGAATATGTGCGCCATGAATTTTATTGTCCCTGCTGTCGGGTCTATGGAGCAGCTCCTCTTCCACCTGAGATAGGAACTTCTGCTTTTGGAACTCGGTTAACAGCTTTGATGAGTTTTTTATCTGGGACATGCCGGCTGGGCAAACGGATGGTTCTAAGAGTCCTGCAAGAAGGACTGGGTATCAAAGCTGCTGTTGGATCAGTGAGTAACGTAGAGCGAAGGGTCTCTTGCGCTCTACTAAAGCCTTATGAAGAGATCGCAAAAGAAGTCCGCTCTAGTCAAGATATCAAGCATCTGGATGAAACGAGCTGGAGACAATGGGGAAAAACAGAATATCTTTGGGTCATGTCTACCAAAAAAGCTGCCTTTTATAAGATCCAAAACAACCGCAATGCAGAATGTCGAGATGTTCTACTGGGTGAAGCGAAATGGACAAAAGCAGCCTTCGTGACCGATAGGCTTGCTCTCTATCGGTTCGAGAGTGCTCATCAATACTGCCTTGCGCATCTCAAGCGAGACTTAAAGCGCTTTGCCGAACGAACAGGCCTGGATGGTGAGTGGGGTCTAGTGATGTCAGACTATCTAGATAAAGTCTTTGAGCTGTGGAAAGAAGTTCGAAAAAAACAGAGAAGCCGGAGAAGCTTCCAACACTGTTCGAGACGGTATCGAGATGACTTTATGTATGGGCTTCTCATTGCTGCGAAGAAGAACCGGCACTCACAATCTCTGAGTCGCTTTGCTAAAAACCTCTTGAGAAGGGTCCAGAATCTGTTCGTCTTTGCAGAACAGGAAGGAATAGAGCCTACGAACAACCAAGCAGAAAGAGACTTAAGACATGCTGTCATCTGGAGAAAGCTCTGTTATGGGACGAAAAGCGATCGAGGCGATCGCTTCGTAGAAAGAATCCAAAGCGTTATCGCAACACTCTCAAGACAGGGTCTTGGATGTTTAGAGTTCTTATCAAAGGCTGTTGATGCCATGAAAAGAGGACAGACTGCTCCTGTTGTTCTACAGCAGGCCTGCTAGACCCCGTGAACAATTACGTTTCACGTTATAAAAGAACAAGTCTATGTAAAAGTCTTTGCCTCCTAATTTAACGGTTTGATAGTTACATAGAATCTGAAAAAATATTCGAAGACCTTGATTCGCCGGAAAAAGAGTTATATACTGCGTGTCACCCACAATTTGGGAATGCGCCCCTAGCGCCGAGGAGCCCCCTTGAGGCGTTTCAATCCCTGGAGGACAGGTGGAGAATATTGAAAATCATCCTGCATGGATAGAGATCGATCTTACGGCATTCAGAAGTAATATCGCTGCCATTCGCCGCAAAATCGGATCGAAACAACTTTGCTGTGTTGTCAAAGCCAATGGTTATGGCCATGGGCTTATACCTATCGCTAAAGCTGCACTGGATGCTGGAGTTGACTCTTTTGGTGTTGCCCACCTACAAGAAGCGATTCATCTAAGAAATGCCGGCATAAAACTACCAATTCTTGTCTTTGGCGCCATCCATGAACACCAAATCGAAGATTTGATCCGTTATCAGGTCGAGTTTACAATCAGTTCGTCCTACAAAGCAAAGTTAGTAGCCTCTATCGCGAAGCGACTCTCTGCTGTTTGCACCGTCCATCTTGAGATTGACACAGGGATGCGTCGCACTGGCGTTCGCATCGAGTCTAGCCTGCCATTGATCGATTACCTTGTATCTGAGCCTTGTTTCTATCTCAAAGGAATCTATTCCCATTTTGTCATGTCCGAAACACCCGGTAATGAATATACACTGAGGCAGATTGAGCAATTCCATAGGCTGAAAAATAGAGTCGGAGGATCTTTTATTTGGCACATTGCCAACTCTGGGGCAGTAACCCACTATCCTGATTCTTACTTCGATATGGTACGGCCGGGACTTCTTTGTTACGGCGTGGGCTCAGATAGCACAGAGATCGTGCCCATCTTATCTTTGAAGGCAAAGATTTCTTATTTTAAAGTGGTAGAGGCAGGAAAAGGCATTAGTTACGGCCATACCTACCAGACGGAATCGAAGACCCGTATCGTCACCATTCCCGTTGGCTATGGGGATGGTTACCGCCGGGATTTTTCCAACCGCTTCGGAGTGCTGATCCGCGGCAAGCGATATCCCATTGCAGGCACCGTCTGTATGGATCAATTTATGGTCGATCTGGGCCAAAATGAAGCCTATGTCGGTGAAGAAGTTGTCTTAATCGGCCGTCAAGGAAATGAAAAAATCGATTTGCCTGAAATGGCAACCCTTTCAGGAACAGACCCCCGAGAAATCTTGTGCCATTTCAATAACCGAATACCTCGCGTCTACATTGACACCCTAAAATTAAATAAGCAAAATAGTTGCTCTGAATCGGATGGAAGAGCTTGGGATGCCCAAAAGCTATAAATTGGGGGCGGTTGGACGCTATTTCAGAACTTTTGACTGGAGAAGTTTCTTGATTCCAGCTACACTTTTTCTAAAAACTTGATTGCAGAAGATTCTTCCGATGTCCAATGGAGAAATCATTCTTTATACCTCGCAAGACGGCCAATTGAGAGCCTCTGAAGGAACTGTTTGGCTAACTCAGTCAGAAATTGCAGAGCTTTTCCAGACAACCAAACAAAATGTCAGCCTGCACATCAAGAAAATTTTACAGTCGAATGAATTGCCTCAATCAGTTGTCAAGGATAACTTGACAACTGCCGCTGAGGGTAAAAGATCCGGAGGTTTTTATCAAACTTTTCTGGATTGCTTGCTACTTGGGTCGATTAATCAAATACACCACACTCTATTCGCGTAATATCAATTTTAGAATGCAAAAGACAGTATTGTTTTATTTTTTTGTAATTTGAAAATTTAAGTGGATTAAATTCGAAAGAGATATCAACAAGCTTCCTAATAAGAGGCTCTCCTTCTGAAGTAATACCCGCACGACAAGAGAGCAAACTCCCAATATGCCTTGCTTCGTTGAATTCAATGTCCATTTCATTCTTTTTCGAAGAATTCTCTTTTGCAAGCACTACCTCTTCTAAAGAGTAAGGCCAATCAATTGCATGAGAGATATCGTGAGTTAGTTGAAAAGGATCAAATAATATTCCCCTGAGTTCTAAATTCATCTGATTTTTAACATATAAACAGTATGAATCGTAATTCTCTGAATTCGAATTGCTTCCAAAATCACAATCACCCCCTGCAAAATAGAATTCAATTTTTTCTCCTTGATAATTAGGCTGTGTTTTCAGTTTTTCAATCAAATTATTAAGTAGTTCAATATCTCTATTCATTGGTGTAATATGCGCACAGCCCATTAAACGTTTCCCATCCCTAAGTCGGCAAAAAGCAAGAGCTGCAACGCAAGGACCCAGGCCATCAGTGTAAAGAAAAAAGGGTTGATTTGGTTCACATACAACTATCCGGGCGCTGCCCATACTAACATCTTTTCTTGCCATCTTTGCTGTGCATTGGTCTTCTTCGTGCTTAGTCACTGTTGCCAGCAATCTAACCCCTTCCCCTAAATGCTTACTGTTTGTATTTCCAAGCAGAAGTGACGCGGGCTTCTTACTGTTCCTGAGTTTTTCTTCACCCTCCGGTGAAAAGCTTGATGAGTCTGAAGAATAATGCATTTTTCGAATGATAACTGCCGTTAAGCCCAAGACAAGAAGCCCGAGAGCGGCAAGGGCTATCCTTGCTACAGTTGGTAGTCCGTTGATTTTTATGAATTGTTGTGCTGATGAAGCTGTAACCTTGGAAACCATAAGAAACACCCCCACTTTTGTCGGTTAATTGTATCACATTTTTTCTTACCCCACAGCAGTAAAATATACCCTGATTTCGAATAGATAATTAAAATTTAAAATTACAACCTTTACAAATAAAAGAAATAGGATGAGTGTACGTTCTTAGGTATTAACGTTTGGAAATACCCATGCGACATTAATTATTAAAATATTTTCTAAGTTAGATTATTTTTTGCCATGATAAGACCATAGGACGTGGAATTCAGAATCTTAAGTAATTAAAAACTAAAGTATTATGATTTCCAGTCTCAAGAATGGGGGCGGTCAGCCCCCTCGCGCCGCTTTTGCTGCTACGGGGGCTCGGATGGTTTTGCAAAGCAAAACATTACCCGAGACTCGAGTCACACACGGAAGCCAAACGATTGGCTTCCTCGCCCCCAATAAAAAAACCCGCTGTTGCGGGTTTTGTTATTGGGGGCGGTTGGACTCGAACCAACGAAGCCCGAAGGCAAGGGATTTACAGTCCCTTGTAATTGCCACTATACGACACCCCCAAGAAGAAATGCTGGCTAAAGGACTTGAACCCTCAACACCCTGATTACAAATCAGGTGCTCTACCAATTGAGCTAAGCCAGCGAGTAGAATCTAAGATTTATAGCAAAAGGATTTGATATTTCTCAAGTTACATCTTTGGGAGGTGCGATAGCCCGGCTGAAGAGGGAAGACATTTTGTTGGGGCCGGTGAGGAGTTGGGCCGAGCCGATGGATTTTGGTGCGGTTTTGGTTTCACAACATTTTTTGAACTTTTTACCTGAGCCACAGGAGCAGGGGTCGTTTCTTCCTGGTTTATTCATGAATATCCTTTCTATTGTCAAACGAGTATAATAGCCTCTATAATTTTTTGCATGATGAAGTTACCAATTGCTAGACCACCGTGGACCGCATTAGGAAGGCGCCTTGAGAGCATGTGCCGCAAGGCTCTGTATGAATTCAAGTTGGTTGAAGGACAAGGAAAAATTTTAATTGCGCTCAGTGGGGGGAAAGACAGCCTGACGCTTTTGTATATGTTGAAAGCGATCTCGGGCAGGGGTTTTCCGCCTTTTGAGATTTTTGCTGTACATGTGGGTGGAGAATTTTCTTGCGGCTCTTCGTTGGGGCAGCAGTTCATTCAGCCGATTTGCGAGGAGCTCGGCGTCCCGCTGACGATCTGCGCATCGACGCAAAAGCGGGAGACTTTGGAGTGTTACGGCTGCTCGAGGGAAAGGCGAAAACTGATTTTTGAGACGGCTCGTAAGCTGGAATGCAACGTTGTGGCGTTTGGGCATCATAGAGATGATAGCATTGAGACGCTGCTGATGAACCTGATGCATAAAGGTGAATTTGCAGGGAATCTACCAAAGGTTCCCATGCATGATTACGGGGTGACGATCATCCGGCCTTTAATTTTTATTTCTGAACAAGAGATCCGGGAGTTTGCGAGGCTGTATCAATTCTCAAGGATCACCTGCCAGTGCCCTGTCGGGCAAGTGTCGCTCAGGCGCGATGTCAAAGATCTGCTTAAAATTTTAGAAGAAACTTTTCCTAATGTCCGGACAAATCTTGCTCACGCAAGCCATGCGTATGGCTCGGATAAAGCAATCAGACGATAGCCATTTTTAGACGTTTATGATACGATAAGCTTTTTTGGAGAAAGCGACTTTGTATACGTACGAATTATTGGCTATCGTCCTCTATTTTTGTTTGCTGCTGGCTGTTGGTTATTTTTCATATCGAAAAAGCCTATCGGCCGAAGATTTTATCATCGGCGGCAGGTCTTTAAACTATTGGCTGACGGCGCTTGCCGCACATGCAAGCGACATGAGCAGTTGGATCTTTTTAGCCTATCCTGCCACTATTTTTGTGCAAGGGATCGTAGGCGCGTGGACCGCAATCGGCCTGATTGTCTGCATGTTTTTCAACTGGCAGCTTGTAGCGCCTAAGATGCGTGTGGCAACAGAGCAGTATAATAGTTTGACTTTCTCGTCGTACTTTGAAAGCCGCTTTGGTGATACGTCAGGGCTTATTCGCTTTTTCACGGCTGTTATTTTGATTGTTTTTTATACGATTTATATTTCAGCGGGTCTG
Source organism: Rhabdochlamydiaceae bacterium (assembly GCA_041487155.1). GTDB lineage: Bacteria > Chlamydiota > Chlamydiia > Chlamydiales > Rhabdochlamydiaceae > PALSA-1444. The sequence goes on along the minus strand of JBGPMV010000025.1, from coordinate 6,211 downwards.
ACGGGGCTCGGCGATCTTCTGACGTCGCTTTTCAATATCAAATACAGCATCGCAATTTTGATCGGCATCTTAATCGTAATCCCCTACGTCTTCTCCGGCGGATACGTGACGCTGGCTTGGATCGATCTTTTCCAGGGAAGTTTCTTGCTGCTGGTGATTATTGGCGTTCCTCTTTATTTACTTGGCAAAGTGGGCGGGGTTCAGGGTATTAGTGAAAGCATGACGGTGCATAACTTGACAAAATCTCTTTTTCCCGACTTTTCAGCTAAAACCTGGATCTCTATCTTCTCGATGACTTTTGGCTGGGGGCTCGGTTATTTTGGGCAGCCGCATATTGTCACGAAGTTCATGGGTATTCGGAACGTCTCTGAAATCCCCAAATCAAAATGGATTGGGATGACGTGGATGATCCTTTCACTGGGAGCTGCAACTTTAGTAGGACTTGTGGGCATTCCTTTTTTTAATGAAGTCTTAGCGCAGCCTGAAAAAATCTTCATCAAAATGGTGCAAGCCTCCTTTCCATCATTTATTGTTGGGTTTATTCTCTGCGCCATCTTGGCTGCGACGATCAATGCGATGAGCTCGCAGGTTCTGGTTTTGACATCGAGTTTGACGGAAGATTTTTATAAAAGGCTTTTGCGGCCTCACGCCTCTTCTAAAGAACTTTTGCTCGTTTCCCGCTTTGGAGTTTTATTAGTCGGCATCGTCGCTTTCTTCATTGCTTCTGATAAAAGCCACACGATTTATGCGCTCGTCCAATATGCGTGGTCCGGCATCGGCTCCTCTTTTGGCCCCCTCGTGCTTCTCTCGCTCTATTCGGACCGGGTCAATAAATTCGGCGCTTGGGCCGGAATTTTAGGCGGCAGCATCATCTCAGCAACGTGGCCCTTAATCAACCCTTTAATCCCCTATGAGATTTCTCCCCTTCTTCCTGCTTTCTTTTCGGGACTCATTCTTATTTTAGTGATCTCTGAATTAACCAAACAAAAACATATACCAAGAGTCCGATGAAAATCTTAATTACGAATGACGACGGCATTTATGCTCCTGGAATTAAAGCGCTATGGGAGGTTTTGTCCCCCTTTGCCGACGTGATGGTCGTCGCCCCTTCCGACAATGTCTCGGGAGCCGGCGTCAGCATCACGATCAATACCCCTTTGCGCATGGATGAAATTGAGTGGCGGCCCGGCGTTAAAGCGTGGAAAGTCTCCGGAAAACCGGCCGACTGCGTCAAGCTCGGCCTCAATGCCTTCCTCCCGGAAAAACCCGACCTCATTATCTCCGGGATCAACAGAGGATCTAATTCAGGACGGACCGTCTTTTACAGCGGAACGGTTGGAAGCGTCATTGAAGGAGCGCTGCGCCGCGTGCCCGGCATTGCCTTTTCCTATGAGAAGTCTGACAACCCTGACTTCAGCCCCCTGAAAAAATATATTCTTCCCATTGTTGAGCACACTCTAAAACACCCTCTTCCACAGGGAACCATCCTCAATGTGAATTTCCCCGATAAACCGTTTAAAGGCATCCGCCTTGCGCAGCAAGGGCACGGCTATATGACCGATGATCCAAGTAAGCGGATCCACCCGACCGAAGGGACGCCCTATTACTGGCTGGGAGAAAAATGGGAGCACCATGACGAGCCCCATGACAGCGACGTCGCCCTCTTAGCGCAAGGATATATAACTGCCGTTCCGATCCGCGTTCAAGAACTAACCCACCATGCGCACATTCAAGAGCACCGCTCAACGTTTGAAGAGCTATTAAACCATCTCTTTTAAGAAGGAGTCCTAATGAAATACCTAACACTGATTGCAACATCTCTTCTCCTTACTTCCCCAATGACAGTCAACGAGAAATCATCTACCTGCCAATGCAGCACGAAGGGTTTTTCCAAGATGTTCACCCCTGTCGCCAAAAAAGCGATGCCGGCATCTGTCTTTATGCGCGTAGAAATCAACCCCGCAGATAACGAAAACTTCGGCCAGGCAGATCCGTACGGCAACCCCTTCGGCGACGATTTTCTTAACAAATTTTTTGGATTCCCTCCCGGAGGCCGCCAAATGCCTCCTCAAACGCAAGTCGGGCAAGGATCAGGTTTTATCGTCTCTGAAGACGGCCTCATCATGACCAACAACCACGTCGTGCGCGGCGCCGATAAAATCGAAGTCACACTCAACGACGGCCAGGTGCGAATTGCAAAACTGATAGGCACCGATCCACGCACCGATCTTGCCCTTGTAAAAATTGAGAAGATCGATGGTCAAGATTTTCCTTACCTTGAACTCGGCGATTCCGAAGATCTCGAAGTCGGCGAATGGGTGATAGCCATTGGAAATCCGTTCCAACTCCAAGCTTCTGTCACAGCAGGCGTTATCAGCGCGCTCGGCCGGCAAGGGCTTAAAATCACCGACCAAGAAGATTTTATTCAAACAGACGCAGCTATCAACCCCGGCAACTCGGGCGGCCCGCTTTTAAACTTAGAAGGAAAAGTCATCGGGATCAACACAGCGATCGCCTCGCGCAGCGGCGGCTATATGGGCATCGGTTTTGCGATTCCCAGCAACATGGCCCGCCACGTCATGGATCAGCTCGTTCAGAAGGGAAGCGTCACGCGCGGCTTCTTAGGCATCGAGCTCCAAACCGTCGACAAGGAAATTGCCGAAGGTTTTAACCTCCCCAAAGCCGAAGGCGTGCTTATCACATCCGTTGCTAAAAATTCTCCTGCTGAACAAGCAGGCCTCCTGACAGGCGATATTATTCTAGAGCTCAATGGAAAACCGATCAAATCACGCGACACCTTCCGCAACCAAATTTCAATGATGGATCCGAATTCCGAAGCCAAGCTAAAAGTGTTCCGCAAAGGAAAAACAATACCCGTTTCCGTTAAACTCGGATCGATCTCCGAAGAGTCTGCAACACCAGCTGTCGTCTCACAAAAACTCGGCATCGAAGTCGAAAACCTTTCGGCAGAACTGGCCCGCCAGCTCGGCTACAGCGCAACGGAAGATGGCGTTGTCATAACCAAAGTCAAACCCGGCTCCCCCGCCTCGCTCGCAGGCCTAAGACCCGGCTGCCTCATCCAGGCGATCAACCATAAAAAAGTTTCTAATACAACCGATTATGAAGATGCTATTGCAGAAAATGGGCAAAATAAAAGAATTCTTTTACTTGTCAAGTATGGAAAAGCAACCCGGTTCTACTCGATTCGTATAGAGTAAAATATTGACCTTGTGGTACGATTTACCCATGTCAATTACGATTGTCATCTTCATGTATGCTGTCTGGTCGAGCATGTTTTCCTTTGCCAAAATAGCGCTGGCCTACAGCCCTCCCATCTTTTTGACAGGTACTCGGATGGCATTAGCAGCCGTCCTGCTCCTCTCGTATTTGCTGATTGTTAAAAGATCTTCTTTCAAACTCCGCCCTCTCCAGTGGGCGTCAATTTTTCTTTTAGGTTTTTTCAGCATCTACCTAACAAATATTTTAGAGTTTTGGGCCCTTCAGTACCTCACCTCTGCCAAAGCGTGCTTTATTTACAGCCTTTCCCCCTTCTTTGCCGCCTTCTTCTCCTATCTCCATTTTGGGGAAAAGATGAACGGCCGCAAGTGGATCGGCCTCTCGCTCGGGCTTATCGGCATTATTCCTGTCCTTTCTTTGCAAACCGGCGAAGAAGGCCTCTTATCTGCCTTCAGCTTTTTATCGTGGCCCTCCCTTGCGATGGTAGGCGCGGCTCTAGCCTCCGTCTACGGCTGGGTGCTCCTCCGTCTGATTGTAAAAGACTCCCAAGTATCCCCTCTCATGGCTAATGGAGCCAGTATGCTCTTTGGAGGACTTCTCGCGTTTGGCCACTCGTTTTTAGTTGAATCTTGGAACCCCACACCCGTAGTCTCCGGAATGATGGTTCCATTTTTAGGCTGGACGGTTTTAATGGCGTTTATTTCCAATATCGTCTGCTACAACCTCTATGGAATGCTCCTTAAACGATTCACTGCAACATTCCTCTCGTTCATGGGACTCTTAAGTCCTATTTTCGCATCGATCCACGGATGGATCTTCCTAGGAGAAATCCCTTCCCCTCTGATCTTTGTTTCAACAGCCATCGTCTGCAGCGGCCTTTGGATCGTCTATGCCGCCGAGCTGAAGCAAGGTTATGTGACTGTTAAGAAAGAGCAGCCCATTTAAAGAATTATGCAAAGCAGTTTTATCCAAAAGGTATTTAAAGACGTCATTGAGGACATGGATGCTGATGAGAGCGTGATTTCTCAGTATTTCTCGCCTAATTATATCCAACACGTCGATGGACATACTTTAAATTACACCGAATTTGTAGAGCATATGAGAGTCCAAAAAACAGTACTTGAATCTGCCCAAGTTTCCATCGAGCGGTGCATTGAAACTGAAAATAAGATTTGCACAGTCCATAGAGTCGATGCCGTTAAGAAAAATGGAGACCGCATAGCTGTAAAATTAGTCGCTTATTTTGAAGTGGAGAATGGAAAAATCACCTTCTGCGATGAACTCACCTATCTCTTGCACGGCCACACAACCGATAAAAACATCGGGTCGGTTAAGTAAGCTACAGACCTTTAGTAAACTCTTTAAAAGTCTTATCACTCCGAATAGAGTCGAATGCTGATTCTTTCACGATTTCATTTAGATTTTCTGCTCCGTTTTGCTGGGCTGTTTGAAGCCAGCCGATGGCACCTTGCGGCTGCTTTAGACGGGCGGCAGTGTAGGCGTTGCGGAGGGCAACTTCTGCAAGTGGAAAGAGCTGGAAGACTGTGGCGCCAATCGAAGAGACAAGAGTGTCATCTTGATGCTCAAACGCTAAGCGGTGCAGAAGCAGGAGCGTGGGTGGATCGAGTCTTTGCTCGAGCGGCTTTAAGAGATCGTAAGCTGCCTGGGGCTGTCCTTGATCATCTAAAATGAGGGCTGCATATTGTGTGGAAGCATCATAGAGAAGTCCTTCTTTGGTTGTGCTCCGAAGCGACTGGAAAGCTGCAAGCGCTTCATCTTTGCGCCCTTCACGAAAAAGAGCCTCGGCTGCCAGGAGGGCTTTTTTAAGATCATCATTCCGGTCGCTTCCGCGGATGTTGCGGCTTTTTCGGAAATTGTCTAAATTTTCAAAAGCGAATAAAAAGAAGATCGCGCCGGGAAGAAACTGCTGGAATGCAAAAAAGAAAAGGCTGGCAGACAGCGCAATAATTCCGCTGACTAAAAATGTGTACCTGAGTCCTTTGTAATCAAACCATTTTTCAAGTCCGATGCGAAGCAGCTGACCGCCATCTAACGGGAGCACGGGGACCAAATTGATCACCGTCCAAAAGATGTTGATCAGATAGGTTTGAAGCAAGATCGTTTTTAAAGCGGGAGTTGTGATCACCACTTGGGCAAAACCTGCAGCAAAAGCTAAAATAAGCCCAAAGATCGGACCATCTAAAGTAATGAGAAATTGTTTCCAGAACGGGAGCTTTTCTCCATCGTGGTAGGTGATCCCGCCCATTGCAACGAGCTCGATTCTAGGCTTTCTGCCGAACATTTTAGCAGTGAGCGCATGGCCGAACTCATGAAAGAGAACCGAGACAAAAATAATCACCATCCAAACGAGTGCTTGCATGATATTTCCGCCGGCTAAAAGCAGCGAGAGGATCGCTGTAAAAATCCAATAGATCGGGTAAATTTTTACGGGAATCATGAACCTATCCTTAAATGAGCAAATTTAGATTTTTGATGTATTTTTTCTCAGATTTTAAAGCCGCTTCGCAGGACATACTTGAATAAGTAGGCCAAGAAGCGGCTTTAAAATATGAGGAAAAAGACGCAAAAAGCGAAAATTGATCATTTAGGGATGGGTTCATAAGACCTTTTGCATGGTTTGTCCCAGAAGCGCAGGCGTATCGGCAACTGCAACCCCTGCTTTTTTGAGTGCCTCGATTTTATCTTTTGCAGCCCCTTTTCCGCCAGAGACAATTGCGCCGGCATGTCCCATTCGTCTTCCGGGGGGCGCAGTTACGCCTGCGATGAACGCCGCTACGGGCTTTTTGCAGTGTTTCTTAATCCACTCAGCCGCCTCTTCTTCGGCGCTTCCACCGATTTCTCCGATCATTAAAATCCCTTCGGTCTGCGGATCTTCATTAAAAAGTTGTAAGACGTCGATGAAATTGGTTCCATTGAGAGGATCTCCGCCGATTCCTACACAGGTTGATTGGCC
>JBGPMV010000024.1:0-13303 GCA_041487155.1 Rhabdochlamydiaceae bacterium | reverse complement strand
GTCGAAAATGGGAAGCAGGGCATTGGTATCTCCCAGATGATACAGCGATCTTAGCGCCGCGAGTTTAACTGAGCTGTACGAGCTTTTGATGAGTTTTTCAAGTTTTGGAATCGATGCTGAATCTTTCAGCATCCCCAGTGCGGTGGCTGACGCCTCTTGCTCATCGGGATGGCTGTGGGTGGCGTGCGCGCGGATGCGCAGGGTAAGATCATCACGGCCGAAGCGCGCTGCATTTAAAATGGCCTCAACACGCGTCATGGCGTGAGGATCTTCCATCAGTTTTTTGAGCATTTGAATGGCTTCATGGGTTCCGACGAGGGCAAAAAATTGAGGGAAATAATACCAATATTCTTGGGGGATTTTATACATGAGGGCTTCTAAATGCCCCGTTGCTTTTCTGTGCTTTCTTTCGGCAAGATAGTAGCCGGCCTCCATGCGGACCATCATGAAAGGGGAGGCCATCGCTTTAGTGAGCAGCTCATCGCCATAATCATCATGCAGGCGGGCAAGCATCTGGAGGGAGGCTAGCTGCGTCTCGATATTTTGGCTTTTGAGTCCATGCTCTAAAATGTCCAGAGATGAACTGAGGCTGGCAACGGAGGTTCCATAGAGGCTGGAGAGTTGTGTTGTCAGATCGGTACTTTTAATTCCATGCTGCAAAATAATGGTGCACATCTGCACTAAAATTTCAAAATCATGTCTTCCTATTTCTTGTTTGTAGGTTTCATATAGATCGAGGGCGCCGTCGATTTCTTTGGATTGCATCAGATACGTGACATGCTCTTTCTCAAGAGAGTGCAGGCTTGCACAAAGAGTCAGTGCGATTAATACGTTTTTAAAAAATCCCATAGATCAATCCCTACTTTTAGCAGTAGCTTCCGTGTCGTATTGATTGGAAGCCCTAGGACATTGTCATAACATCCTTCGAGTCTGGAAACAATTAAAATCCCACTTTTCTCAATAGTATATCCGCCTGCTTTATCCAGCGTAAAGATGGCCGAATGAAACTTCTTGATCTGCTCTGGCGTAAGCGTGTTGACTAAAATTTTAGTCTCTTCAATGTCGGAATAAACCACAGGTCCGCGCGCTACGGTCACACCTGTAAAAACAGACTGCCACTTTCCGCTAAAAGCGGTCAAAAATGCAAAAGCTTCTTCTTTATCTGCCGGCTTGTTATAGAGCTTCCCATCACAGTAGACAACACTATCGGCTGTTAAAATCACTTCGGTTGGAAATTGTTTTTGGAGCACTTCATTTTTTTTCTGAGACAGAATCAGCGCATGCTGTCCCGGATTGCCGTCAAAGGGGATGGACTCTTCATCAAAATTAGAAGGGACAACCATGAAGGGGATCGAAAAATGCTCCAAAATCTCGCGCCGTTTAGGAGACTGAGATCCTAGGATAATCATTTGGCTTTGGCCTTTTTAGCCGCCTTGCTTGGAAGCGGGCCTTGAAACTCCGGATAATCAATCCAGATCGGCGAGCTCCAGGCGATATGGCCGTCTGCTTGCGTCACTCGCAAGTAGTAGAATGCAAAGGGAGGCTTGCCTTCTCCTCCTGCAAGCACGGCTTTTGAGAGATGTTCCATATCATCATAGGAAAAGTCTATAAAATAACTTTTAGTTGGGAATGTTTTAAGCACCTGGCCATTGCGAACTAGAGCGATCTCTTTGATCGTGGTCTCTGCGGCAAGATACACCGTGATATGGCGGTTAATAACAAGGCCCGGTTTGATTTTAGTGCTGAGCTCAGAGCCCATGGGAGCGCCTGCAATGTGAAGGCCGACGATAATACGCGCGCCTGTTGTTGCATAGCAGGATCTAGCTTGGAGCGCCGCAGCAAGCGATTCGCGGGTATGCTCTACTGCTAAAATGGCAGTGAGCCCCGGTGAGTATTGCGCCTGGCTAGCTTCAGAGAACTTTTCATAGATGCCTCTGTCGTCCAGGCCTCCTGCCACAAAGCCGAACCGTCTATTATTTTTGAGCGCTTGGATGACCGAGCCTGATTCTGTTTCATGCACCCCTTTTTTTGAAGAGCTGCGAATAGGCCGCAGGTTCCCTTCTTTCTCCGTGCACTCTGACGATCCCCAGGCGTTATAAATTTCGACGACCTTATCCATCTCAGGATCAAAAGTTGAAAAATCGGTCTCAAAACCTTTAGCCATCGGCATCATAATTACTGCAAGCGCCTCTTTAGGGCTGAGCGATTTATAAACCTTTGAAAGGACATTGCTTTTGGCATCTTTTTGTCTCTGAAGCGGCTTTTGGTCTTTGGTGTACACAATTTGCCGAAGCCCTTCTTCTGCAGGATACTGAAATCCCAAAAAGGTAGTGAACCGCTGATCTTCGTTCAGCTCGGCCACTTGCGCTGAAATAAGCTTCCACACATCATTCGATGTCTCTTCTGCGCTCTCAAACGGAGAAACCCCAAAAAATTGAAGCGCTTTTTCATCGCGGAATTCTCTTAAGCACGCCTCGATGCTTTCGCCTGAGTCGTTTTTCTCCGATTCACCGTGGAGAAGCCCCCAGCAAAGAATGGTAGCGGATTCAGCCAGGCACTTGATCGGAGCTGAATAAAATTTATCTTTTGTAGCGAGGTTCAGCAGTTGAATCTTATAAACACCCGGCTCGTTGAAGTAGAGGTTGGGAAGATTAATAAAACCGGTCTCTGGAATAAACAGCTTCCAATTGAGGTTTTCGCGCTGGTTTTCGTAAGATAGCTCAATCAACGTCCCTTCCGGAGCATAATTGGTCAAATTCCCATACGCATCTTCAAAACGGACTAGCACATCGAACCGCTTATTTTTGGCCACCAGCGACGGGGCTAAGATCCGGATATTTCTTAAAACATTGCCTCGGATGTCAAGGTGGAAGGTCTCTTCTTCTTTAAAGTCGTTTTTACCGCGCGGGTCGATGTATAGATGAAAAGGCCTGCGGCGTTGAACATTGAGCTGAACACGGGAGCCGTTTCCGGCGCCTTTAAGAGGAGAGCCCATGAAAATCGTAAACGATTCGCCAGCTTTAATTTCGCTTGGAAGGGCAAACTCATAGAGCTTTGAGATTTTATCCCCTTTTTCTATGACCTTGGCGCCGATCCCTTTTCCATTGGGAAGCTGGGCCCAAATCAAGTTTTTTTTATCCTTTGGATTCGTCTGAGGAAGCTGCCAGTCTATCGGACGCCCCTTTGCTGCCAAATCAAACCTCAGCTTCGCCCCCTTGGGGAGATTGGTTGCAGGGGTGTAGATAAACTGAAAATTCCCCACATCACCGGCAAAACAGCTTGTTGGCTCGCAAACACAAATGGACCTACGCATAAATATTCATCCTCAAATTCTATCGATATTGCCTGAAAGAACCATTCTCCTGCAAATCTATTCTTGTGACGAGCAACTGCTACGAAGCAAGATCTAAAGATTACAGGATATGAAGGATGGAAGAAGATGAGCATGATGCAGGGGGCACCGCTATGAATTTAAATGGACCTGATATTAAAAACTTTAATCGATTGGAATAAAGGGGAAAGTGGGGTATAATGTGTGCACAATGTTTCTATTTTTAAGACGATTTCTAGCACGCGTTTTTGATTATGGTCTGTTCTATTTTGTGACCATTTTTATTACCCTCATTTTTCCGACTGAGCTTGAAAGTCAAATATTTCTTTTATGGTCGCTCGTCGTTCCAATTATATGGGCGCCTTTCGAAGCGATTTTACTCTATAAATGGAACACCACTCCTGGTAAGAAATTATTTGGATTGTCATTTCCTCCTTTATCCTGGGGCGAGAGCTGCAAGCGGGCATTTTTCTTTAAAAAATCCAAAGATCTCCTTGTCAAATCAATCGGGATTAAACGGTATCTGGTAGCCCTCATGCTCGCCTGCTCGGCGGGTAGCGCTCTCTTTTTAGGAGAAGACATCTCAGAAGCCGCGGTTCACTATGAGCAATCGATTACGCAGAGCGGCTGGATTCAATATGTGTCCGATAATGGAAAATTCCAGGTCCAATTTCCTAAAAAGCCGGTTGAGCAAGAGCCGCAGCAATTTAAGGTTCCCAATGGTGCTCCGTTAGAGATCAGCGAATTTAAAGCCCATAAAGAGGCTGAATTTTCGGTCAGCTACCTCGACCTTCCCAAAAAGTGGAAATTATTCAGCTCGAACACGCTGCTTAAAGGCGCGATGAAGGTGGTGCATGAACATATGCCCGGCGCGCAGATCACCGATAAAAAGCTCGTCAAACATAAAAATTATCCGGCGATGGATTTTAAAATGAAGGAAGGGGAGAACGAGATCGAAGGTCGCCTCATTCTTGTCGGTAATACGCTCTATAAGCTCTGGGTTGTTTACAGCCCCAGCACGCCGCGCGAGCAGCAGCACGAGATTTTCTTAAATTCATTCGAGCTTCACTCATAGATATACGAGTCAAGTTGATCTAAATGGGGGACTGCAGCCGGCTGCAGTTCTTTAATCCAGAATTTCATAGAAATCGCAAAATGATGGTCTAGAATTGGGTAGCGGCATGTCATTTTCGGGTGCTGGATATAACCTCGTTTTTGCCAAAAAGTTTCAAGGCTTGTCTCAGTAGCCGGGCGCACGTGCCCTTTGGGCGTTATCATCGAAGTAAAGCAGATCTTCGTAAACCTTTTCAAATGCCGCACGTGTTCTTCACGCAGATCAAAGAAGTGATGAGCAATGCCTCGGCCCCTATACGGTTTTAAAAGAGCCGAGAATCCAAAGTAGTAGTAGTCATCGACGGGAAGGCGTTGCTGAATGAACGGCTCTTGAAATACCGGAAGCTCTTCCGATAGAGGCGTCCCTGTCGAAGCGCCGATGATTTTCGGCCCGTCGAAGACAAGTACTGCGATAGCGTCTTTACTCATGCTGATATGTTTGAGATATTTTAGATCGGTTTCAGGGCCGCCCAGCTGCAAATACGGAATTTCGCTCATAACTTGCTGGCGCAGCTTAGCAATGCTCTGGATGTAGGTTTTAATTCCAGGTCCAATGAGTGTCCGAATCTTGATGTCCGAAGCCATCCCTATTCCTCAAAATGATGTGTTCAATTACACTTCAGCTTTTGACTGTATCACGAAAAACAATTATTACGGAGAGAAAATGGCAAAGCTCTATTTTAGACACGGAACCGTCGGAAGCGCAAAAACGCTGAACCTCTTAGCGGTAGCGCATAACTATCGGCAGCAAGGAAAAAAGGTTTTACTCTTAAAACCTGAAATGGATATCCGTTTTGGAAAAGATCAAATTCAATCCCGGGCAGGGCTGCAAATGCAAGCTGACATTTTAGTCGGAACAGAAACCAACCTGTTCGATCACGATTATGCAAACGTCAGCTGCCTCTTGGTTGATGAAGCGCAATTCCTCTCTATGGAACATGTCGACCAGCTCCGCGAAATTTCCCTGGAGAAAAGCATACCCGTGATTTGCTATGGACTCCGAACCGACTTCCGAACCAAACTTTTTCCCGGATCGCTCCGTCTCATGGAAGTTGCCGACTCGATTGAAGAAGTGAAAGCCACCTGCTTTTTCTGCAATAAAAAGTCGATTGTCAACATCAAACATATCAATGGAAAAGCAACGCTTGAAGGGCCGACAGTTCAGCTCGGTACAGAAGAACGGTATCTTCCCTCTTGCTTCCATTGCTATAAAACACAGCTGGAAAACGGAGGTCACATGAGGCCGTCGGTAATGGCAGATCGATAATCTTTCATCAAGTGGACCATGTAGTGAAGGTTGTGGATGGTCGCCAGCGTAAGAGCTGTGAGCTCTTTGGCTTTGAATAGATGGGAAAGATACGCCACTGAAAAGTGCTGGCATGTGGTGCATGTGCATAACGGATCAATCGGCTTAAATTGTGTTGCGCATTCACCTCGTGTCAAATTCAGCGGGCCCTGTTTTGTGAAAGCAATCCCATGCCGCGCAGCTTTTGTAGGGTAGGAGCTGTCAAATGTGTCAATGCCCAGTGGAATGCACGCATCGATGGAAGGCAAATCTCCAATCCCCAGTAGATGATTCGGGCAGTCAGTCCGAAGAAGAGGAAGCATTCCCTGCAGCATCCCGATCATTTCCTCTTTATTCTTTCCGACGCTTCCGCCGATGGCAAATCCATCGAAGGGAAGCCCTGATAAAAATGCACAGCTTTTCTGCCTTAGTTCAGGATCGACTCCTCCATGGATTACCGCATATATCGCTTGATTTTGCGGATTTTTCAAGTGGGCGTTTAAAGACCGCTCTTCCCACCGATGGGTTCTATCCAGCGATTGAATCAGCGCTTCTTTCCCGATATGGTAGGGAGGAAGCTCATCAAAAGGGATGATAATGTCGGCGCCTAGGTTTTTCTGCGCCTCAATCGAGCTTTCAGGGGTCAAGAGCACTTTTTTTCCATCGCGATACGATCTAAAAAGCACCCCTTCTTCCGTTACTTTAAGGACCGAGCCGTCATTTTTTTTTGTCCCCCGGCTTTTCAGCTCATTGGCCACCGAGCCATAGGCCAGGCTGAACACCTGAAACCCCCCGGAATCTGTAATAATCGGAAGTTGCCGGTTGATAAAATTGTGGATACCCCCCGCATCCCGCACAACTTCAGTTCCCGGCTGCAAAAGAAGGTGGTAGGTGTTGCAAAACATCAGCTGAAGCCCAATCTCTTGCACCGTCTTATTGTCTAGAGATTTGAGCGTGCCGTTGGTTCCAACCGCGACAAAGTTCGGCGTCTCAATGATCCCATGCGGTGTGTGGATGCGCCCGACCCGCGCTCTGGATTTTTTAGACTGATAGAGAATCTCAAACCTCACGTTTTTCTCCCACGTCTTCTTGCCAAATAACCGCCATCAGGGCAATCACCGTGCATTTGACAGCAAAGCTCATCCAAAAAATCGAGACCCAGTCTTCCACAACCCCAAAAAGCCCCAGCAGCGTAAATAGAAGCGTATCAAACGCCTGAGAAATCACAAGCGATAGGGCAGAGCGGATTTTCCAAGATAGTTTTGGGAAAGCATTCATCATTTTGCCAAATAAAAAGAGATCGAGCCTCTGCACGCAGTAGAACGTTGTCAGCGATGCCGTAAACAGCCTCGGGGCAACGCCCAAAAGAGCTGCATAGTGGCCATCTGCATGATCAAAAACGCTGGGCTGAAAATACAGATGAACCTGCGAAAAAAGAGCAAAGAGAAGCATCGCTGCAAAAGAGATTAGGATCGTCTTTGCAGCAGACTCTTTTCCATAGAGCTGCTGCAGTAAATTCAGGCATAAAAGATGGCCTACCACATACGCATCACTGCAGGTGACCGTCCATCCCAAAAGATCGATTTGCTTTAAAACGAAGAAATTTGCAAAGACAGCTAGAAGTGCTGCCAGCATGATAATCGCTTCTTTCCCAAGACGGCGGACTCCCATGACAGAGCCTACAACTAAGCCCACTTGCGCAATGAAAAATAGCTCATTCATACGGCGGCTTCTCAAGAGGGGAGTAGGGAGAGAGCGATCGGATATGACCCTCGCAGGACGATTGCAGCTTTAGGTTTTTTTTATGATCAGAAATCGGATTGATCCGGTTGTACAGATAGAGCACGTCATCGATCCGTTTTACATGGGTTCGTGCCATTTCCAAAAGAGGCATCATGAACGCTAGATCGCCTGCCATCGGTAAAAAGAGATTATCTTTCATTAGGTGATCTTTTGAGATCTTTTTAAACAGCCCGGCATAAAACGTTTGCAGGTGGGAGGAGACCCATTTATATTTTCTAAAACTTCCACTGCGGATCACATGCGATGGAAACTCTTCACAAAGCCTAGGCCTCTGGTTATAACCCGGATAGTCCAAATAGTTTCCATAAGTCATCCAGACAGTTTGATTGGCATAGACCTTATTTAGTTTTTTGAGCACGAACGGATGGGCTAAAAAATCATCCCCATCAACCCGCACAACGATCTCATCATCCTTGCAGCTATGGATTGCCTCATACAGGTTCTGAAGCGACCCCACGTTTTTTTTACGATGAATCAGCGTGACACGCTCTTTGAGCGGGGATTTCTGGATGAGATTTTCAACTTTTTCATAGGTTGCATCCGTCGAAGCATCCTCCAGATAGATCACCCTAAAATTTTTATAATCCTGACCCAGAATCGAAAGGAGATTTTGCTCGCAGTATTTTTCGTTATTATAGGAGGGAACAACAATGACAAAAGACTTTTCAACCCGTTTGCCGCCTCTCGGCTTTTGTCCTTTGTCCGCCATCTCCATAAATAGCAGAACAAAAGGGAGCAAAACCCCAGCCCACAAAACCAACAATCTAATTAAATTTTTACCCATCATGCACGTTCCTATGACAAGGATAACGCGTCTATAGGCTTTACAGCAAGGCCGCAGTACCTACGCTTTTCGGGCAGTACAAACACTTTATTTTAATGATTTCCGAAGATCTTCATGCTCAAAAGCTGAAGCCATTCTTTCAATTTCTTGTTTTTTTATTTTGAATCTCAGAGCTTCACTCCGCCATAAGGCCACAGCAGAACCAACTTCTATTACAATTTTTTTTGCCTCGTTTTTTTGGAGATCAAAGTAGTGGGCTAGATCCATCGCCAAGTCAAGAGAAGCGCTGGGATCTATCAGATCGATAGCCGTAGATAAAATCCTCGGTTTGATATCCGCAGGAGTGGGGTTCAAGTCATAGGCCGGAGCCAGGTTCCAACCTGAAAGGCCTAAATAAAGAAATGCATGATTGCGTAGGTGATCATCAACATTGGAAATTAAAACATTGAAAACGATGCGGCGCCATAAAGCATTAAGATCTAAGTTAGGTGAGGCACTCATTTCCCGAATGGCGTCTGCAATCTCTAGATAACTATGTAATTCGTTATCTTTTGCTGTTAATGCACTCATTGCAGAAAGGAATGGTATACGAGCCTTCCCGACTCTATCAAATCTCCGGGACACCAGGATTCTTTCCCGACCTACAACTTCCAGCCGCCACTGTGGAACGTTAATACCTGCTTTTTCAGCTAGAGTTAGCGCTACAGCCTCCCATCCAATGGTGTCCATTGAATCGTCCTTACAAGGGAATTTGGCAATGGCTAAATGGCCGTCTTTGTCTCTTATAGATGCCTTGGGTCTTGCGCCTCCTAATGAAGAGCCGGGAGCAAGAAGCAGTTGAAGATCTTCTCGTGTATCTGATTCTTGCAAAACATGGTTTGCTGCTGTGATCAACCTGCCCACTGAAATTAATGGAGGGATATGATTTTTAGCATACGTTGTTAAGAAAGGATCTTTTTCTTTATGTTTAAAGCGGAGCGCTCCTTGCCTTGTTTCATCATCGACCATTAGTAAAAAATCAATTTCGTTGAGGCCTCGGGCATTTCGTTTTTCCTTTTCGGCATTTCTTCTTTCGGCTCGGCGCATCAATAGCCGGCCCCAACGATCCGGAGCAGAATCTTCAATTGCTCCAAAAAGCGGCTTATCTGATGAAGTATGGAAAGATCCTGGAGCCAACTGCAGGGCAGGATCTAAAGAAAATCGACTGGGGTGATTTAACCAATTGCGGTTATACTCGAAAGATACACTTTCTCGACCACTCTTATTATGCGCCCAGAGTTGACCCACTTTAATCGGGAGCCCTTTTAAATCTAGATAAACCAAAATTGTCTTATCCACTAGCCATCCCTCCTTTCTTTTCTGGGTATTCGAATGCGCTTAGGAAGTTTTTCAGCTTCTAAGTCTAACCCCAACTGATCGAATTTTGCATCGACTAGATCACCTAGCCGATCAATCATTCCCAATATGAATAATAATCTAGCGTACGCTCCTAGCGAGACTCCTTCATCTCCTTTTTCGATCTTGCCTAAAGTCGCACGGCTGATGGATGCCCTTTCTGAAGCAAGCCACATTGGAATCCTGCGCCGTTTTCTAGCCTCACTTAAGTCTTGCCCTAGCTTTTTCAAGGCTCTTTTAACAGGAAGCGGTATGCTTTTAACGTTCATAATATTAGCCCTTATAAGTCTTATGGTATAGCATTGAATGCATTAAGGCAAGTTTTATAAGAGATTTTATATAAACAACTGATTTTAAGTATGTTGTAATGTCTGAGCTCAATCAATTGCCTCTTAATTAAAACTTTGTTATGAGGAGATATAATGCAACTGGCTGACGTGATTAACTACTACGCCTCTCTTTTAGTTGTCTGCAGCCCTATTTCGGCGCTGCCGGCATTGATCAACCTCTCATACGGACGATCTGTAGAAGAAAAGAAAAAAATTGCCGTTACCGCCAGCATCGCAGTAGCAATTATTTTAGTGGTCGTGACCTGGATTGGACTGCCGTTCTTAAACACCTTCGGCATCCGGGTACCTGCCTTTCAAATCGCAGGGGGATTCGTCTTGATCTTGATTGCTCTATCGATGCTTAACGCGCAGCCCAGCAGGATCCAGCAAACCTCCGAGGATCAGGCAGAAGCCATGCATAGAGCCTCGATTGCCGTTGTACCTCTTGCCATGCCCATCATGGCAGGCCCCGGCGCGATTACCACCGTCATTGTTGCAGCCTCTACCTGGACTGGACCTGTCGACCATCTCCTGCTTTCCATCTGTGCCGTCTTAGTCGCGTTCACCACCGGCTCGGTTCTGTACTTTGCCAGCCACATTGAACGCTACCTCAAACACACCGGGATGAACATCGTCACCCGCATTGGAGGCCTTATTCTAGCCTCCATGGCTGTCCAATCAATTGCAAACGGACTGAACGGCCTCTTCCAGATTTATAAGACCTAACGAAGATAAGTCTGAATCTAACAACTGCTCTCAGTATTTATTCGGACTTAGGCTTAGGATCCACAAAAGAACTAGTTCTTTTCATAGGCGATACAGGAGATGAGGCAGAAGCAGAAGCGCTCGAACTGAGAGCCTTTGCATTGGCAAGTGCATGAGCAAATTGTTTAAACTTAGGGGAGTTATTTCCATCTGCGCTAAGCAACTCTTGAAACTGCTGCTGAAGTGTTAGGAGCTGATCGTCGAGCAACACAATTTTTTGTGTGAGATCCGCAGTTAAACCATCGTGATCCTCGTTTGTTTCTTGCAGTTCTTTTTGCGCTTTTTTTAACTCTCGTTCTAGCTTTACACATTTTTGTTCAAAAGTCGATCGTTGCTCAAGATAAGAAGTCGATAAATCCATATTTGATTGCAGTTTCGCTTCTAATGATGCTTTTTGTGATTGGAGCTCTGAGATTTGTAAAGAGGCCTTCTGAAGAGTTGCCTGGGTCTCATTAAGAGTAGCTCGTAGCTCTTCGAGCTCCTTTTTATCACCGTTTTCGATGATTTGGTTTTCAACAGGAGCTTCAAGAGCGTGGTTTTCAGAGTCTATCGACAGAGTGCGTTGATCAACTTCAGGCGAAAGTTTTTCTATATCGTGTTCATTTTGTACCCGACCTTCTCTTAAAGGTTGATACCCTGTTGTTGGGTGTTGTTGATCCCAAATTTCTCCAAAAACGGTGGTTGCAACAGAAAGAACACAGGATGATACAATTGTCCAGTCTGTGAAATCACGCTCGGATCGATGCACCATGTTGTAGACTTGGGTTCCGAGGCCGGCTAAACCTCCTAGTATTACTACTCCTCGCACGATTTTAGGTACATAACTTGTGGCTGTTTTTTCTGAAGTCGGATAGATTGTCATATATTTCCTTATGTTTTGTTTATTAATCTATAGTACTTAATCTAATGCCAGAGCCCAATATTAAGATTTCCAGCAGTATAGAAGTTTGGGCCAAGCAGTATTTAGTTTAAATTACGTATTTTTTAGTTTTTCCAGATCAAGGTCTTTTTTTAGATCTGAAATAGTTTTGTTTAATTCATCAATCTCTGTTTCGAGGCCTTTTATTGTTTTATTTTCTTTATCAGATTTTGATTGTGCTGATTTTGCTTGCGCAGCCACTGAAGACACTAGAAGGGACTCTTCTAACCTACCTCTACTAGCTATTTGCTCCTGGGCTATCTTCAGTTTTGTCTCAAGTTTCTGATTTAGGGCTTTAATTGTTTCATTATCTTTTCTGGCTTTTTCTAATTCAGTTTCTTTTTGGAGAGAGCTTGCTTCAAGATTTACGAGTTTTCTATTAAGTTCTTCAAGCTGTGAAGCATTTTTGCCAACTGGTTCTATCCGATGTTGTACTTGATTTTTAAGTTGGAGAAGCTCAGTTTCTTTTTTTCCAAGGTTGTCTTGAGCTTCACCTAATTGAGAGAAGTAGTCCTCTTTGTTTTTTTTCTCTCTTTCAAGTTGCTTTTTTATGGTTTCAATTTGTTTTTCTGCATTTAACTTTAGTGCTGTTGCAGATGTTTCATTTTGTTTATGAAGTTTGATTGTTGCATTCAGTTTGTGGATTGTTGCATTCAGTTCAAGGTCTTTTTGTTTAAGGTCTTGGATTGTTTCATTCAGTTGACTGATAGGCTTTCCATACTTGTCGAGATCATCTTTACTTGGTACTTTTCCATCTGAAAGTTTTGTAATTGCTTTCAGAAGCTGTTCTACTTCAGCTCTAAGAGTCTTCAATTGCATAGGAGTTTCAGTGGCTTGAGACTCAAGCTCCTGAATTTTAGCCTGAGCTTCGTTAAGAGCTTTTCCATGAAAAGATTTAAGCTCTTCTGTAGCTTTTCTATTTTGAGCTTCAACTTCCGAGATGGTTTGTTGTTTAAGAGTCTCAAAAGCCTTAGCATATTCAGCCTCTTTAGCTTTTAAGGTTTCAGAATGAGTTTGCTCAAGTTTAGTCATTTCAAGCTTAAGAGCTTGTAGCTGCTCAGAAGATTGAGAACCTTGAGCTTCGAGGGTTTTAGCCTTGTCTTGAGCAGTAGAAAGAGCTTGTTGGTGAGAAGACTTAAGTTCTTCTGTATCATTTCTATGATGAGCCTCAAGTTCAGATCTAGTTTTTTGTTCGAGACTAGCAAGAGCTTTAGCATGCTCAGCTTCTTTAGCATTCAAATTTTCAGTATGAGCTTGTTGAAGTTGAACGATTTGACCTTTAAGGGTTTCGATCTGCTTAGAAGTTTGAGAGCCTTGAGTTTCGAGACTTTCAGCTTTAGCTTGTGCGGCCGAGAGAGCCTTTTGGTGAGAAGCGTTGAGTTTTTCAATGGCTAGATGTTGTTGGGCCTCAAGACCAGAGCTGGTTTGCTGTTTGAGAAGTTCAAGAGCTTTAGCATGTTCGGCCTGACTATCTTCTAGAACTTTGGAATGAGCTTGCTTAAGTTGAGCCATTTCGTTTCTAATAGTTTTAAGCTGCTCAGAAGTTTCAGAGCCTTGAGTCTGAAGGCTTTCAGCATTG